>CAZYEZ010000034.1:0-7520 GCA_964646775.1 uncultured Chitinophagaceae bacterium
TTTAAGCAGGAGATTCGCGGAAAGCTGTTTCAGTTTTGGGCCCATGTGCATATTAGTCCTTATTCGCCCAATGCCAGTACGCTCATTACCCCCCAGCCCATCGCCCGAGACCTGGATCTGGAATCGCGGGTTCAAGCCTTACCAGAGGTGGCTTCTATGGATGCCTTTGCGCTTCGTCCGGTTATTTTAAACGCCCATCGCTTTATGGAGGGCTTGCAGCTAAAAGGCGTATACGAAGATTTTTCCTGGTCGGACTTGCAACAGGTAAAGGGTCATTTTCCTCGATTTGATACCGGGGGTTACAGTCTGGATTTAATGATCTCGCGCAAGACTGCCGAGCGCATGAATCTAGATACCGGATCCTCCGTTCAAATGTACTTTCTAGAGCCGGGCTCGATCCAGCCCCGGATAAGGAAAGGCAGGATATCGGGGATATTCCATACGGGTATGGAGGAGGTCGACAGATATTACGCGCTTTGCGATATTCGTTTGCTTCAGCGGATTAATGGATGGTCGGCTCAGCAGGTCAATGGATACCAGGTGCGGCTTTTTGATGAGTCCCAGTCAAAACGGGTATCCGATCAGATCTTTCACGAGATGCTGGAGCCACCGCTTACAACCCATACGCTTCGGGAGATATTCCCCAACATTTATGATTGGCTCTCGCTTCAAGATGTGAATGGCCGGGTGGTGATGGGAATCATGACCTTGGTTTCCGTGATGAACTTATCCGTCGTTCTTCTGATCTTGATCATGGAGCAGGCACGTATGGTCGGCATACTAAAGACTTTGGGAATGACCACTGGGGCAATGAGGAGAATCTTTCTCTATCATGCTGGGTTTATTGCCTGCTTGGGCGTCCTTTTAGGCAACTTTTTGGCCTTGGGTATCTGCTACCTTCAAACGAAGACCGGGTTCTTAAAACTTTCCGAAGAGAACTATTATATTGCAGAAGTCCCGATTGGTTTGGTTTGGTGGCATCCCATGCTCATCAGCCTGGGTACCGTGATCATCTGTTTGATCTGTTTATGGATTCCCTCCCTGTATATCCGGAAGATGAGTCCGGTTAAAGTACTAAGGTTCAAATGATTGACTCCAATCTTCGAAATGAGGAATATCGCCAGTTTGCTGGAGGGCGCCGAGACTTGCCCCTGTTCTGCCAACCTTGGTGGCTCGATCATTTGGCGCCCGGATGGGAGGTCCTGATTTGTCGACGCGGCGATCGCCTGCAGGGCGTCTGGCCTCTATATTTGCCATCTCGCGGCGGAATCAAGCAGAGTATCAATCCGCCATTTACCCCCTATCTGGGGCCTTGGGCCATGGCCGCCGAGGGAAGTAACCCCAAGCAGGGCCCAGGCTTTGAGAATCGCGTTTGGGCCGAGCTCCTGGCAGCCTTGCCCAGGAATCTGCCTTTGCATCTGGGCTGCTGGCCGGGGATTTTTCCTTTAGCCGTCTTAAACCAGGCAGGCATCCAAGTTGGAATGCGTCAAACCTATCGCCTGAATTTACGCGAGGAAGAAGCGCAAATCTGGTCGGGTATGAGCGAGAACCTGCGCCGCAAGCTGCGAAAGACGACCTCTTTTGAAATTCGGTCGACTCCGCCGGAAGGCTGGGGGACCCTCTGGTCTTTCCTGCAGTCCCGCCTTCAACGAAAAGGCCTGACCAGGGGTAAAGACCCGGAAGGCATGCCTCAACTTTTAAAAACGGGACGGGAAAGGGATCAAATCCATCTTCTTGGCGCCTATGACGGGCAGGACTGCCTGGCGATGATCTGGGTGGCCTGGGATAATGAACAAGCTTATTATCTGGCCGGAGGTCGGAACCCGCAGGTGCCGGATCGCGACGCCCTAGCGCATTTACTTTGGAAAGCCGTCGTCGAGGCTCGCCTTCGAGGACTTTCGAGTTTTGATTTCGAAGGAAGTATGGACCCGGGTGTGGAGCGGTTCTTCCAGGGATTTGGAGCCGCAAGGTCGCCCTATCTGGTATTACACCGCTCGGGGCCGCGTTGGTGGGAATTCCTCCGGTCGGTCCGCCAGGCTTGGCCGGGAAACTAGCTCCTTATTGAATTAATTAAGCGTGTATTCCAGCCGGACGGTGATGGTGGCGGTTTTCTTTTTGCTGGTTACGTTAAAAGCGCCGCCATAATGAAAGTCTTCATTGGTGTTCTGGCCGGTAATCTGGAATACCCCCATGGAGGCCTGAATAAGTTTTCCGGTTTTACCCTCGGCATTGCCCACGATGGTTTCGGCGCGCTGTCGGGCATCCTGGGCAGCCTTAGCCAGCAGGTCGATTTTTAATTCCGAAAGTCGGGTATAGTAGTATAGGGGCGCCTGGGAGTTGAATTCGATGCCCATTTGCAGCAGTTCGGTAATTTCTCGGGATATCTTTTCGACTTCTTCGATCCGCGAAGACTCGACTTTTATGGACTGACGCAGCAGGTACCCGGTGAAAATCTCCTGAGAAAGGCGGCCATGATCGTCGTAGACGTATCGGTATTGCTTTTCATTGGTAACGGAGGAAAAAATAACCTCGTCTGCTTCGATGCCTTTTTCACTCAAGTAGGCACGAATGGCATCGGCATCTCTTTTTAAGGCCGAGTAGGCATCTTTAATATCTTGGGAGTGCCGGCTGAATGTTCCGGACCAGACAATCAAGTCAGAGTCAAAATTATGGGCGGCGCTGCCGACTACTTTTACCGTTTGACGGGAACGAAATTTATGGTTGTAAGCGCTTCCGATCAGGTACAAGCCAAGGAGAAAAGTGAGACAGACGAGCAGGATCGGCCAAAGGTTTCGCATAGGATAATATTATTTCCAGGGTCAAATGACATGGATTGACGTTAAATTAGGACATTTTGTCCAAGAATTAAGGCTGGCAAACTTATTGACCTTAATTTTGCAAACGGTAAGACGAATAAAATACAGGTTATGAAGGGACAAAACACGGAGAATCATCAGAATGTCGACAAGAAAGACGACAAGTTGACAGACGAGAGCCTGCGGGAAGAGGCATTGGCCAGAGAACTAAATGTCGATGACAGCCGTTCTGGCTCTTTGGATGAGGAAAACTTACCCTCCCCTGATCAACGCGAACTACAAAAGGAGCTGGAAGAGGTGAACGACAAGTATATTAGGCTGGTAGCGGAATTTGATAATTATAGGAAGCGCACCGCCAAAGAGCGAATGGAATTGATTTTGACGGCGTCCAGGGATTTAATGACGGCATTGCTGGAAGTCCTGGATGACATGGAGCGGGCCGAAGCCTTGATGAGGGAAGCCGAAGCAGGAAAAGAGGTGAAGGAAGGCACACAGCTGATCTTCTCCAAGTTGCGCTCCCTGCTGCAGTCCCGGGGTCTGAAGAAGATGGAAAGCAAGGGTGAAACCTTCGATCCAGACCTTCATGAAGCCATTTCCGAGATGCCCGCTGCCGATGAAAACGGCAAAGGAAAGGTCATGGAAGTCGTGCAGAATGGATATTTTCTTAATGATAAGCTGATCCGGCATGCCAAGGTGGTCGTGGGAAAATAATTGCTCCACCATCGGCCCATGTGGGACCTCCCTTGCGGGAATATTTAGAATATGACTAAAAGAGATTATTACGAAGTTTTGGGGGTGACGAAATCAGCCTCCGCAGAAGAGATCAAGAAAGCCTATCGAAAAATCGCCCTGAAATATCACCCGGACAGAAATCCCGGAGATAAGGAATCAGAGGAGAGGTTTAAGGAGGCGGCGGAGGCCTATGATGTCCTTTCCGACCCCGAAAAGAAGGCTAAATATGACCGCTTTGGCCATGCAGGTCTGGGTGGGGCTGCAGGAGGTCCCGGCGGACCCGGCGGAATGCGGATGGAAGACATATTCCAGAACTTTGGAGACATTTTTGGAGAAGATGTTTTTGGGAGCTTTTTTGGCGGAGGTGGCCAGCGGACGGGTCGTCGCCAGGGCAGCCGGGGCGCGAATCTGAGGGTTAAACTCAAAATGAGTTACAAAGAGATCGCCGAAGGTGCCCAGAAGAAAATCAAGGTTAAAAAGTATGTTGTCTGCCAGGCCTGTGAGGGGTCGGGCGCCCGCGATGCTTCATCCGTGTCGCAGTGTGGAACCTGCCATGGGTCGGGACAAGTGCGCAAGGTCACCAACACATTCCTGGGCCAAATGCAAACCGTGACTACCTGCCCTACGTGTCATGGACAGGGAACCCAAATCACGGCGAAATGTGGAAACTGTAAAGGTGAGGGTCGGGTGTTTGGCGAAGAGACCCTAAGCCTGGATATCCCTGCGGGCGTAGAAGATAATATGCAGCTCAGCATGGGCGGCGGTGGAAATGCGGGAGAACGGGGAGGCCCTTCCGGGGACCTGCTCATCGTCATCGAAGAGGAAAAGCATCCGCATCTTCGTCGCCACGAAAGAGATGTGATCTATCAGCTCCATCTCTCCTTCCCTGATGCCGTATTGGGGACCCAGGTGGAAGTTCCTACCATTGACGGAAAGGCCAAAATAAAAATACCAGCGGGAACGCAAAGCGGTAAGATCTTTCGATTGAAAGGTAAAGGGTTCCCGGGCTTTCAGTCCTATGGAAAAGGGGATCAGCTGGTTGAGGTGAACCTTTGGACGCCCCAGAATCTAAGCTCTGAAGAAAAAGAGATCATGGAGAAACTCAAGAAGTCCGAGCACTTTAACCCCGGAAAGGAAGCGAAAGAAGCTCGGGAAGACCGAGGGTTCTTCGACAAGATCAAAGATGCTTTTCAATAAGTCGAGCATGCGTTGATCTGCGAACGATAAGTGCAGATATGGGCCCATCATCCTGGGATTATATGATCATCGGCCAGGGAATCGGCGGAAGCCTTTTGGGGGAGATCCTCCATCGGGCAGGCCGCCGTGTACTTTTTGTGGATCAAGGCCTAGGTCAGGGTAGTTCCTACGGATCCGCGGGAATGGTGCAACCCTTTACAGGAAAGCGGTGGGCCATGCATCCGGACTATCCCACTTTTCTGGACTTTGCCCATCGGTGTTACGGACAATGGGAAAAGAAATGGGGCCTAAACTTTTGGGAAAAAACCATAGTCCGGGTTGCAGAATCGATGGCAGAAACCGGGCCCTTCCAGGACCGCGCCAAAGCCCATCCATTGTATTTTCGTTGCACCGGAATGCCGGATCAGGCTATCTCCGGGTTTAGCGCCGCGTTTTCTTCTTATTACCTTACTCCAGCCTGGAAACTGGATATGGCCCGGATGCTGGACACGTACCGAGCGATGCTTTTGGAAGAGGGGCGTTTAATCATGGAGACATTCCGGCATGAGCGAATTTCTTTCAATAGCCGATTCTTAAGCTATGGTCCACACTGCGCAAAGCGCCTGATTTTTGCTGAAGGGGCCTTTGCGATGACTAATCCCTGGTTTTCTCATTATCCTTTTGCCTGTCATCGCGGACAGGCATTGCGGATCTCCGCCCCCCAGATCCCTTCGGGACAGGTGTATCGGTTCCCGGGCTTTATGGTGGTACCGATGGGTGGAGGAGAATGCTGGGTAGGCGCCTCGCACGAAAGGCCAGGGGCAAAAGACTTGCTGGATGAGGATTATATTCCCGGTCTCGAGGCTCGCTTAAGGGAAATCCTAAGCGGTCCTTTTGAAGTGTTGGGGACTTGGGTTGGAAATCGACCCTCCACGCGCCATCGACAGCCTTTCTGGGAAAGGCATCCCCAAGAACACAGAATTTGCATTTTCAATGGATTGGGCTCCAAAGGCGCTTTAATGGCTCCCTATTATGCGTATCGATTTGCTGAGCAGCTACTTCGGGAGGAAGGGGAGGCACAGCCGACCGGGTTCGCCTAAAATCGAATATCTTTACAACCAAGCGGTCTTCTTTCTGCCTTCTCGACCAGCAGGCGCCAAAAGGCAGGCTAAGGGCAATTCTCTATGCGGTTCGACCAATACGATATTAGCGACGAAATTAAGAAGGGGCTGGAAGCCCTGGGTCTGCGACGACCAACGGATATTCAGTATCGGGCCATTCCTTCTATTCTTCATGGCCAAGATGTGATGGCGGTCGCCCAAACGGGCACGGGAAAAACGGCGGCTTTTGCTATTCCAGTGCTTCACCGGCTTCAAACCCGCACGTATCGGCTGGAGCCGGGGCAAGTTGCCTGTCTGGTCATGGTGCCAACCCGAGAGTTAGCCGTGCAGATTACCAAAGTCTTTCAAGAGATTGGCCGGTTTACGGGACTTCATATACTCGGTGTATTTGGGGGCGTCGATCAAGATCCCCAGATCCGAAAGCTGAAGAAAGGCGTGGATGTATTGATTGCCACGCCAGGCCGCATGTTTGATTTGGTCTCCCAAAAAGCCATGGACCTGGGTCGGGTGAGCATTCTAGTGCTCGATGAAGCCGACCAAATGCTTGGAAAGGGGTTTATTCATGATATACGTGGATTAATGCCTCATATCCCCGCTCGACATCAGACGCTATTTTTCTCCGCCACTCTGAATAAAGAAATCAAGGATCTGGCTTATTCTGTGGTGCGAAACCCCATCCGTATTCAAGTATCGCCGGTCGACAAGGTATCGCGTAATATTCATCATCAGGTTTGCTATGTGCCCATGGAGGATAAACGCTTTTTCTTGGAGCAGATCTATAGAGGGAATCCGGATTACAAAATCTTGGTTTTTGCACGCACGAAGGTGCGGGTTGAAAGGGTGGCACAGGCTATGAAGCGCGTAGGCATTGAGGCGCAGATTATGCACGGAGGAAAGGAACAGTCAGATCGCTTGTCCATCATCGATTCCTTCCGAAAGGGGCAGCCTCGGATGTTGATTACGACGGATTTGAACGCCAGAGGTATTGATATCCCGGACGTGCAGATGGTGGTGAATTATGACTTGCCCGAACTGCCTGAAAACTATGTGCATCGAGTTGGGAGAACTGGGAGGGGGCGCAACAAAGGGTATGCGATCTCATTTTGCAGCCCGGAGGAGAAAGAACGATTGGCGGAGATTACAAATTATTTGGGCTATTCGATTGAGGAGTGGAAAATTGACCCCGGCGTTTATGCCCAGGTGGTTTCCAGTTCGCAGGAGGATTTGGATAGTAATTGGGAACGGCTGATTCGGGAGCATGAAGCCGAAACGACGAAGAGAAAACGTAAAAAGAAGTAATAAGAACCTAGGGGTGAAGCCAGGAATTGGATTTTGGATTATGGTATTGAAGATCGCATCGTTGAATTCTGGAAGTAATGGAAACTGCTATTATGTGGGACATGAAAAGGCCGGGCTCCTCGTCGATGCCGGCCTATCTTGCCGGGAAACGGAGAAGCGGATGCGGCAATTGTCGCTGGATATAGGCACCATCAAAGGGATTCTTATCACGCACGAGCATGGAGATCATATTCGAGGGGTGACCCAGCTCTCCAAACGCCATCAAATTCCGGTATTTATCTCAGAGGGAACCCGTAAGTATGCCCGCATTCTCCTGTATCCGCATTTAGCGAACCGGTTCAGCACCGACACGAATTTTTGGATTGAAGATTTCGAG
>CAZYEZ010000034.1:7530-16558 GCA_964646775.1 uncultured Chitinophagaceae bacterium
CCTTTCAAGAAGTTTCATGATGCGGCCGACCCTCATAGTTTTCTTATCCGCCACGCCGAGACCTGTGTCGGTGTTTTTACAGACATAGGCCGGGTGTGTGATGGGTTAGTCTCCGCATTTTCGCAATGTCATGCGGCTTTTTTGGAAGCGAACTATGAAACAGAAATGCTGGATGCCGGACCCTATCCGGCGCACTTAAAAAAGCGAATAAAAGGTGGTTGGGGACATTTGTCAAATGAGCAGGCAGCAGACTTGGTTAGGGAGCATAGATCCTCAAGCCTAAGCCAACTGGTGCTTACGCACCTCTCGGCGACCAATAACTGCCCCCAGCGGGCCGCGGCTCATTTTGCGTCCATCGATGCCGAAATGAAGGTTTATGTCGCCTCCCGCTTTGAAGCGTCCCCCATTTTTTCCCTAGACAAAAACTTGAGAGAGAAAGGGGAGAATGGCGAAGAAGCCTCCAGGGAAGAGACGTACCGGCAGTTGAGCCTGTTCTAATTTAGGGCTAATAGTGGCTGGATCGCTTGTACGCAAAAAGTCGTACCTAACTCGACTCTGGAGCAAATCATTTCAGCTTTTTGGGACTACCCAGCTATTCGTACAGGGAATGATCTAAGACGCCCTTCTTGGACTGTTTCTTGTCGATATTCAAAGAATACGAATTTATATTCGCCCCCTATCCAAGACCTTCATCTAATTGAGCCACATTCACCTGGGTTCGCGGAAGTTTTAGGATTTTACGGCCTGTTATTGATTAATTTCTTCAAATTAGGTGTTTAAAATGTCGTTTCTAATATTTTGTTAGTATTTTCGTATTAAACATCAACCTGAGAAATTAAGCATGATTATAGAATTTTCAGTGGCAAATTTTGGCCCGATACGTGAGGAACAGGTGCTCTCTTTTGAGGCTACTGCAGACAACAGTCTTAATGATTATTATGTAGCAGAACCTATTAAGGGGTTGAGGATTTTGAAATTGTTGATAATATATGGGCCGAATGCTTCGGGTAAATCCACTTTTTTAAAAGCCTTGGATTTTTTAAGAGATTTAAGTCTTTACCCGGCTAGAGCTAAGTTTGAATCTTTAAATTTTGAGCCGTTTTTATTTGACAGCAGATCTAAGGAAAGGAGCACTATATTAAAGATAAGCTTCATTGCGAATTCCATAAGGCACAGTTATGAAGTGGAATTTACCCAGAAATATGTCTTGAAAGAAAAACTTCAATATGCACCCAAAGGAAGAATGGCAGACCTATTTGTTAGAGAAACGGATATAGGCAACCAGCTTTCTAAAGTTTCTTTCGGTAGTACGGTAAAAGCAAGCGCTAAGGATATTGATTTGATTGAAGGAAACACGATATGGAATACGACCGTAATCGCAGCGTTCAGCAAGACAAATGTAAAGATCCCCGAGCTACAACAAGTGGTTGAATGGTTCAAAAAAACATTGATGAGGCAATTTGAGCGGGAAACAGATTTACATAGATGGACAACAAAAAGAGTGTTTGAAGATGCTTCCTTTAAAAAATCCATTACAGAAATAATCAAAAGGGCAGATGTTCAAATTAGTGAAGTAGATGTAATAAAAAAAGAACATAAGCTGAATGATGAAATGCTCATTTCCTTGCCTATTTATCTGTCTGCTGAAATGAAAGAATCATTTACTGAAAAAAGCATCAGAACTTTTGACTTAGTATTTAAGCATCTTGTGCGGGATGAGAAGGGGAAAGAATTTACATATAATTTGCCGAGAGAGCAGGAATCCCGAGGCATATTGAGGTATTATGGATTAAGCGGTGTGCTTTCCACTATTATTAAGGAAAACAGAACTGTGGCTATTGATGAATTAGAAACATCTTTACATCCCGATTTAATGAAACATTTCCTTTTAATGTTTTTAGCTAGCGCAAATCAGTCACAAATGGTTGTCACTACGCACAACTTATTCCTGTTGGAAGAGCGGGAAATCCTGAGGAACGACGCAATTTGGTTTACGGAGAAAAAGGAGGATGGAACCACGGATTTATATTCACTTTCGGATTTCGACACTTCTACGATCAGAAAAAAATCTTCCATTATCAGTTCGTATAAAACCGGCAAGCTAGGAGCAAAGCCGGTATTGGGTAACATTTTTATTGGAGAAGAAACAGAAGAGGCAGAAGACAATGGCAAGGCGTTATAAAAAAAGAAAGCCTGTACGCAGGATTGCTGTGGTCGGTGATGGGGTGACCGAGAAGATTTACTTTGAGCAATTGAAAGGGCTGGAAGGGATCAACCATGTTGTCATCAAACCGGAACTGCCCAGCAAGACTTCAAAAGGAGGCTCATACAGAAAAGTAATTAATACTGCAAAATCGCTTGCAGAAGACGGCTATGATCACGTGTATTGTCTAATAGATTTTGATACAGTCTTGTCCGAAAATAAACTTGCAGATTTTAGAAAAGAATTGAAAGAAATTACAAGTGAGATTACAGTCTATATAAACAACCCTTGTTTTGAAACCTGGGTATTAGGACATTTTGAAAGGACAGGTCGAGCATTTGAGAATTGTGGCACCGTAAGCAGAGCTATAGTCAAACACTTAAATGGTTATTGCAAAGAACAGAAATATTTATGTGGAAAGAACTTGTATAAAACCTTAAAGCCTTACCTTGAATCTAGTGCTATCCCAAATGCAGAGTTTCTAGAAAAGAACAGGGAGGGAAAAAGTGATAATTACCCTAGAGCCCAAGTATTTAAGTTTTTCCAAGAAGAAAAAATCGTAGGTCCTAAAAGGAAATGATTGCCGTCCGATTAAAATTAAAGGTTCTTGAATTTGGGTTGCCGTCTATATCTATTTATTTCCACCTGATTAATTGACAAAGCTTGAAGTTTTGAAATGCAAACGGCAAATAACTATGCATCAATATTGGCAAGTAATGACTTAGTGTTTTCGGAAAATAAGAATGCATGATCATGGCAAGCACCCAGAGTAGTTGAACTAAGGGTAATGAAAGGATGTAGTTCAATTTGATTCATTACGTATCTAATTATACGACACTGTTCCCCGTTATACTCCTTTGCAGTAGCTGCCATCGATAAATATCGTGGACTATCATCTCGTTCCTGAGTTTACGGGTAATAGCAAATTTACCTGAATTAAAAAGGGTCGGGTGGGGTTGGTCGGCGGGGATTAAGGAATCGGGGCTCTAAAAGCAGGGCATATTTATGAAGCAGCCGTATGTTTGATTTTACAAAAAGATAGTTTGCATATCATTGATTGATCCTGCTAAAACCCAAGTTTCCAGGATTTTCATTACAAAAAAATCAGCACCGAGTAAATTAAAACCTAAGCTTTCATTTTGGCCAATCTATAGACTAAATTGCTTCGACGATTTGAGACTCCCATCACCCATTGAATTTAGAACTCCGCGCCAGGTTCAACTAAATCTTGGGCCCGGCTCCAGCGTAATTAGTAAATGATAATTAAATTCAATGTTCTCTCGGGTTGCCTATTTTAGCTGCGCTGCACTTATCCTTTATGTCGCCGTGTTTTTTTATCCAAAATGGGAAAACGAAGCCGGGGAGTCGAGTCTAGGATGGGACGCTGCGACCTATTATTGGTATCTTCCATCTGCCTTTATTTACCAAGACCTAAAGAGCCAATCCTTTAGCGACAGCATCATTGAAAAATACCAGTTTGTACCAAGTTTCGAACAATTCATTCACGAAAATGGAAATGTAGTAATTACCTATAGTTCCGGCCTTGCTTTGGTGCATTTGCCCGCTTTTTTAGTTGCCCATCTCGTTGCCAATCCACTGGGCTTCCCAGCTGATGGGTTTTCTCTACCGTACCAAATTGCTGTCCAACTCTGGAGTCTATTTTTCGCCTTGCTGGGACTCTGGTATTTCCGAAAGTTATTGCTTCGATATTATAGTGATCGAGCAACTGCGATTACGCTTGTTCTTTTAGTATTTGGTACGAACTATTTGAATTATTCGGGTGTGGATGTTACGCTTACCCACAGCTGGCTGTTCTCCATTTACACCTTGACGATGTTGAATACCGACTTGTTTTTCGCTACGAAGAAAAGGAGGTATGCTCTTCGAGTTGGGCTGCTTGTTGGGTTGGCAATACTTATCCGGCCCTCTGAAATCATCGTTATTCTCTTGCCCCTATTATGGGGAATGAATCGAATCAACGTAAAGGCCATTAAGCGTCAGATTGGGTTTATGGCCATGAATTATAGAGCCGTTCTGTTGGCAATCGTATCCGCTATGCTGGTGGCTTCGATACAAGTAGCTTACTGGTTATATGTAGCGGATACACCATTGGTTTATAGCTATGGTGACAAAAGTTTTTCTTGGACTAATCCACACTTTTCTGATTTTACATTTAGCTATCGCAGCGGTTGGATGGTCTACACGCCGTTGATGCTATTCGTTTTCCCCGCTCTCCTATATTAAGTTCGGAATGGAAAAAATAAAGTCGCCCTAATCAGCTTTTTTCTCGTAAACTATTATGTAGTCGCTGCCTGGGATGTTTGGTGGTATGGTGGTATGGGTGGCAGAGCCATGGTTCAAAGCTATGCAGTCGTTTTTATCATGATGGCAGCGATGGTTGAAGCGCTCTTATTCACAAAATGGTTGAAGTGGCCCGTATTCGCGATCATGGCTGTATTTTCCTATGTTAATATTTGGTTCACCTATAATGCCCATGCTGGGCAAGGATTATACGACCCAAATGGAATGACCAAAGCATATTATTGGGCCGTCGTAGGGCGTTTTCGCGTGCCTGAATACACGGAGCGATTCAAAGACACAGATGAGTATTTCAAAGGAACTCCAAAAAACAAGAGACTCCTATTCAGTGAGGACTTTGAAGAGGATTCGTCCGCCAGTGATATTGACCCAATATCCGGAAATCGTTCCCTTTACTTTTATCCATACCGCCAATACGCCCCAATATTAACCTTTGCCTTTACAGAATCTGAGGCAGATTGGATTCGCGCTGTCGTAAAAGTAAGACCTTCGGAACAAGAATGGGAAAGCTGGAGAATGCTGCAATTCATCGTGGGTTTCACTCACGACGGCTCCAAAATCAAAGATCGAATGATTCGCGTGAACAGGTTCTGTCCGCCGAGAGAAACAACGGAGCTTTACTTTGATATAAAAGTTCCGAAGGCACCTATCGACTCCGTTTATATTCAGTTCTGGTCACCGGGAAGTAAGGCAGCACTACACCTTGATGAGGTCAGCATACACGCTTTCACAGAATGAACTTCACACGGCAAAGGTGAAGTGCTTAATGGTTTCTTTTTCCAAACGGAGGCTTCATCGGACTCCTAGCCTGATCAAACTTCCCTTCAAATAGAAGGCGATCTCCCTAGTTTAACAGATGACCCACTGCCTGTTTGGAAGGCCTGCTCGCAAGCCCTAATGGGCAACCCCTATGAAGTCATCGCTAATCTAAAATGGGTTGAAGCGCTGTGTGGGGAACTGTATGGGGAAATGAAAAAAGGGAAGCAAATCAATGCTTCCCCCATGCGGCGAACGATAAGTTCAATTTCTGGAACTCCGCATACAGCGGAAAGTCGCCTTACTTTTTCGCTTTTACACCGGCGATTTTGTCGGCAAATTCTTTACCCGCCTTGAACTTGGGAACTTTACGCGCTTTGATCTTGATGGTTTCACCTGTTTGCGGGTTGCGACCTTCGCGAGCGGCTCTCTGGGAAACAGAGAATGTACCAAATCCGACCAACGTTACCTTGTCCCCTTTCTTCAGGGTGTTTTGCACGGTATTCGTAAATGAATCCAGTACATCGTTGGCTTGCGCTTTGGTTATGCCCGCATCTTTAGCAATCTGATCGATTAATTCTGCTTTGTTCATAAAACTTGGGTTTTAGTTTTTGGGTTGAGTTTTAAAGATGATTAAAGGATAAATATAGGGTTGTTTCCGTAATATTAACAAGGATTTTTTTAGTTTTTATTCTTTCAAAGTCAAACCTACATAGACTTCCAACCATATGAGCTTGGCTAAAGATAGGATTAATTCATGCGAAAATCCATGGAATGGGTACAATTTCTTTTATTTTTTGGTATTTATTTTGGCTTAACCCGTTAGTCAACTCGTTTCAGTGGATTATAAATCCCTCTGACCATGGCTATATAATCATAAATATCCTGAAACAGCGATGATTAAAGGTTTTTCATCGGATTCTCCGAGTCCTCGAGTAACCTGCGAGAGTCAGCCAGGCGGAGTTCGCCCTAGCTTTGCCAAGATAAGAACGATGGCATTGAGCGCTTTGGGAAGCGACAAACTATGTTTTAGTTGGCCTCGGATTTAGAGGCTTTCTTCGTTTGCTTTTTCCTTGGTTTTATTTAGTGTGGGAGTCGCTCTCTCAGTTTCCCATATACCCAGGTCCCCGCAATGGCACTCAGCAATGGGACGGCCATGACGGTAGCACCTGTTCCAATTTGTGCAAACAATGGACCGGGGCAAGCGCCGGTCATTGCCCAGCCCATACCGAAAATCAGGCCGCCATAGATCTGACCTTTATTGAATGTTTTGGGAGCAATTTTAATGGGCTCTCCATAAATGGTTTTGACCTTGAATTTTTTGATTAAAAAAACAGAAATCATACCGGTTAGGACGGCCGTTCCGATTACGCCAAACATATGGAATGATTGCAGGCGGAACATTTCCTGAATACGGTACCAGCTTACCACTTCCGATTTCACGAAAATGATGCCGAATACGAGGCCGATGAAGAGATATTTGAGGTTATGATACCATGGGTGCTCCAAATCGCTTTCGTTGACGCAAATAGCATCCAATTCACGAATCTGTAAATCCTTTTCGGCAGCTTTATTTTCTTGCATGACTTGCTGAGGTTAAAGGGAAAGAATATGCGGCAAGATGAGGTTTGCCATCATGAAACCGCCAATCATAAAACTAAGGGTAGCAATCAGCGAGGGTAGTTGGAGATTGGACAGCCCCATAATGGCATGTCCACTTGTACATCCTCCTGCGTAGCGTGTACCGAATCCCACCAAGAAACCTCCAACAATCATCAGTATAATGCCTTGCGATGTAAACAAAGACGACCAGTTGAAGAGATCTTCAGGGATTAAATGGTTAGGCTTGGCAAGACCGTAACCCTTCAGTTCCTGGGCCAATTTCGGATTCACCTCTACTGGGTTTGGAATAGATAATAAGCGGATGGCAAAGGCCCCGCCTACCAGTATTCCGATTACAAAAATTAGATTCCAGATTTCTTTTTTCCAATCGTATTTAAAGAATGGGATGTTGGCGGGAATACAGGCAGCGCAAATATGCCTTAGTGATGAACTGATACCAAATGATTTGTTCCCAATGATTAACAGTATGGGTACGGTAAGCCCAACCAGTGGGCCGGCAACGTACCAGGCCCAGGGTTGTCTCAAAAATTCTAGCATGGCTGATTTATCTGTTTTCGTTCAACAATCTCTCCAGTTCGTTTACAGGAACGATGCCCGAGTGTCTCCACCTTATCTGGCCCTTTTTAAAGATCATGAGCGTCGGTACGCTACGGACCTGAAAGTTCGCGGCAACCTGCGGGTTCTTGTCTACATCTATTTTGATAATGCTTGCACGGTCGCCTACCCGAAGTTTTAATTCTTGGAGGACAGGCGACATCATTTTGCAGGGGTTGCACCATTCGGCAAAGAAGTCTACCAATACAGGTTTATCCAGGTTAATGATTTCTTGAAAGGTCATAAGGTCTTTTGTCTTTTTTTGTCTTTTCTAAAGATTGATGCTATTAATCCCCCCATGACCGCGCCGTAAAGCGTGCTAAGGAGTGTGTTGGAGGTAATGACGCAGCTGCCCGCATTGCAGCCTATAAATTTCGAATAGAAGTAGCCTGCCATGGCACCGATGGCTGAAGCGATTACGGTGACCCCATGCTTTTTAGCGAATTTCTTCATAGGTTATATTTTCTGTCTTTTGATTGGTTTTCCGCGTCGGCGTATCGCAGCACGAGCCACCACAGCGACCTATATTCAACAGCGGCATTAAGGAAAATAAACCGCCAAATCCGGCTAACAGCCATTGTTCTGCCTGAATGCCCTGAATGGTAATAACGATACCCAATGCCAATCGAATGGCCCGCATCAGGCTCCAGTTTCTTAAGTAGTTTTTCATGATCATTTCATTTTTCTCATCCATATCTCTTTACTCCGACCATCCGGATTACATCTGCTTTGCCGACGTGACCGTTTCCCTCATTGAGTTCGATGGTCGTTTCGTAGGCTTCTAAAAACTCAAAGCCACTGAAATCAGTCCAAACCTCGTTCAAATCGTAGAGCATTGCCTCCTCTCGAGGACCGCCCGCATTTGGATTCAGCCTTTGGTTTTCTATTTGCTTTTTGTTGAATGCTTCGATCATCACGAATCCATCTTTCTTTAAATAGGAAGCGAGCTTTTGGTGGTATTGCCTCCTACTGTCCTGATGAAAATGTGCGTAAATCAGAGCCAGCGCATCAAACGACGCTTCGGGGAACTTAATATTCTCCAAATCTGAAACTGTGTACTTAATCTCCACATTGTTCTTTCGCGCTAATAGCTCCGCTTTCTGCTTTCCCGCTTCGCTTTGGTCAAAGGCCGAAACCTGCCAACCAGATTGGAGGGCATAGACAGCGTTTCGTCCCTCGCCCTCGCAGGGTAACAGTATTTTTGCAGGCGGGATCGCCCTAAGCTTTTCTTTCAGGTAATCATTCGGACTTTCTCCGTAGACAAATGCCTGCTGGCTATATCGTTCGTTCCAAAATGCTTTCATCATGGCTCGTTGATTGCCTGATTTACGTTCTGCCACCGTCCGCCATTGATGACATGGGGAAAGCCGTGGCGCTCCAATAGACGCTTTGCCTGTCCGCTCCGGCTTCCGCTTCGGCAAAAAACAACGATACGTTTTTTGCCTTTGAACTGGGACAGCTGATTTGGTAGTTGACTTAAGGGGATGTTCACCGCGCCTTTTACGGTGCCTGCTGAAAACTCGGCGGGTGTGC
>CAZYEZ010000035.1:0-16524 GCA_964646775.1 uncultured Chitinophagaceae bacterium
TCCGCTTTCCATGAAAGTCGTTTCATGGCGTTTTTGGCCGTGTCCGTGCGCCTTGGAGTTATCTTGAGTGATTTTGAGTGATTTTAAGTGATTTTATGTGATTCAGGAGGTTTGTCATGCGACGGACTCATGCGGCCATTCCTGCGGTTTTGGAACCGCTTTTAACCCGGGGAATCAAACCCGAATCCATGGATAAACCGCGGGCGCTTTTTTTCTCCAAATAATGCTGTTTATCTTTGGCTTCAAATTGAAATATATGAAAAAGGATACGGCTATTTTTCGGCTAATTGAACAGGAACTGAGCAGACAGCGTCGGGGACTGGAGCTCATTGCTTCGGAGAACTTTACCTCCGAGCAAGTGATGCGCGCCATGGGTAATGTCATGACCAACAAATATGCCGAAGGGTATCCAGGCAGAAGGTACTATGGGGGTTGCGAAATTGTCGACGAATCCGAGACCTTGGCCATCGAAAGAGCCAAAGAAATCTTTGGCATTGATTACGCCAACGTACAGCCTCATAGCGGGGCCCAGGCCAATGCAGCTGTGATGCTGGCCTGCTTGCAGCCCGGAGACACTATTTTAGGACTGGACCTGAGCATGGGTGGGCACCTTACCCATGGATCGCCCGTCAACTTTTCCGGAAAACTATACCAGGCAGTCCATTACGGGGTTCGGGCCGAGGACGGCCAGGTAGATTACGATGACCTGGAAGCCAAAGCTAAGACCCATAAGCCAAAAATGATTATATGCGGCGCTTCCGCCTACAGCAGGGACTGGGATTACGCTCGGATTCGGAAGGTAGCCGACGAAATCGGCGCCCTGGTTTTGGCCGATATCGCGCACCCCGCGGGGCTGATCGCAGCCGGCAGATTGAACAATCCATTTGAGCATTGTCATATCGTGACCACCACCACGCATAAAACCCTGCGCGGGCCAAGAGGAGGAATGATCATGATGAAACAGGATTTCGAAAACCCCTGGGGCATCACCGGACCCAAAGGCCAAATCCGCATGATGAGCCAGCTGATTGATCTGGCCGTCTTCCCCGGCACCCAAGGCGGCCCCTTGGAGCATGTGATTGCCGCCAAGGCTGTCGCATTTTTTGAAATCCTCCAGCCCGAATACAAGACCTACATCGATCAGATCATTCGCAATGCCCAGGCTTTGTCCCAGGCTTTCGAGAAAAAAGGATATGAAATCGTATCCGGAGGCACCGACAATCACTTACTGCTCATCGATTTGAGGAACAAAAACATCACCGGCCGAAAAGCCGAGCAGGTGCTGGTAGAAGCCGATATTACGCTGAACAAGAACATGGTGCCTTTTGACGACAAGTCTCCCTTTGTGACTTCCGGAATCCGGGTTGGCGTTCCCGCCATTACCACCCGTGGTCTCCAGGAGTCCCATATGCCCCAGATCGTCGAATGGTTGGATCAGGTCCTTATGGATCCGGACAACGAATCGGTCATCCAGAAGACCAAAGCCCAGATCAACGAGTTCATGGAAAGCTTCCCCCTTTATCCTACCTGGGATAGCGGAGAATAGCTGTTAAGGAATTCCTATTAATGTCTAAAACATCCGGTGGTTTGGTCCACAAATCTTAGTTTTAATCTTGGGCCCCGAGGGTCGTTGCCCTCGGGGTTATATAGGAAACGCAAATACCCGGCCCATGAGAACCGTTTGTACATTTTTGGGATTGACCCTATTCTTTCTCCTCTTCCAACAGGAGTCTATGGCTCAGCGCCGCAAGGACAAAAAGGCCAAAGCCTCCGGGGAGGAAGTCTCCATTTATGATCTTGACAGCCTGATTTCAGCGATTCCCAGAAATCGTATGCTCTGGCATGACCGAATCGACGAAGGACAACGAAGGGCAGACCTGTCGGATGGCAGGGACGATGGCCAGATCGAATATCCCGACGACACCAACTTCACGCAGATTCTGAGCCGAGCCATGCTCTCCGACCTGGATCAGGTCCAGGTGATGATTGAAAACATGCCCGATCAGGGCAGGTCGGCAGCTCAGGACAATCAGGAAAAAATCCGATACCTGACCTTTGTTCATGAGTTCGTGCAGCGCTATAATCGGGAACCCAACCCCGATCCTTTCTACTACATGAAAGCCAGCAGGCAGTTTAAAGATCTTCTGATCGCACGCCATGAAGGCGAAGCCATGGAATATGTCAAATCTCATCCCGACTGGATAACCCTTGACCTGGTCCATATTATGTTCGAGCCGAGTTCTGCAGAAGCAGAATTCATTTATTCTACCCTGGGGAAGGAAGATCCCGATCGCATGATCGACCGGCTCAGGGAATTTGCCATGACTGCTTATGCCGATGAGATCATCGCCGCGGCGGCCCGGGTATCGCCCAACAAGGTCTTCAACTTTGCCACCTCTACCGTACCCATGCTGAGCGGAGCCATCCGCCGCAGTAAAGATCCTTTGGTTCAGTCGATCGCCAAGATTGCCCGAGAATCGACGTCTCCCCTTCGGGCCATGCCCTTTCTAGGGGACATTCACCATAACCGGCTTACCGTGGCCGAAGTGGATCAGATTACGGGGGATCCCGATCGCTTTTACCAAAACCTGGTTCGACTAAAAATACAGAACGAAGGCCTGGGTGCAAACACCTATACCGACGAACTGAAATACAGGGGGCTCCGCTATGTTCGGGAGATGAATGATTTGCACGACGAGAAAGATGCCGTCCGATTCCGATGCATTGAAGGATTCGATCCGGAAACGATCTACTTTATTCTCGCCTATGGAAACGAAGAAATCTATACAAGCAGCTTCCTAGGTGCCTACAAGCGAATGATGGCAAAGTTGAAACCGAGAAACGGAGCTGCCCTCCTAGATACGGTGCATAAAGATCGGTTCCGAACTTTTCTGCGCATGTGTGCAGGATATAACACTTTGGATTCATTTTTAGCCACCATGCCCTCCCAGACACAGACCGCCTTGCTGGAAGAGTTTGTCGCCGGACTGGATAAAGGTCGACCGGGCGATCTGGAAGACGCCGTAGACGTGGCCGATGCATTCGGCAGTATTTCCAATCCGGAGCTGCGAGACTTTCTTCGCCAAGAGGTAAAAACCAACTATGAACAAGCCTATAAGGACCGGTCAAAGAAAGGCATCATTGTCTATGGGCTGCTGGCCACCCTGTTCGAAGGCGCCAAAGGCGGAAGAGATCAGGCGGCGCTTCAATCCCGAATGTTAGACCTCCCACCCATTAACCTGGTGCCGTTCGATCATCTGGTAAGCGAATCGGGGATTGTCTATCAGCAGATTTTCTTCTATGGAGACGAGGATGGGAAAATATCGTATCAGAGCTTTTTGAAGAACTTCCGCAGCGATAAATGGAAGATTGAGCATAACGAATATTGGACCCAAATTAGCTCCATTAAAGGAAAACCCGTGGTCATCTTCGCCAATCTCCCCTTACCCGAGCCTAAGGACGAAGAGGCGGTGAATCGGCTTAAGGCCTATCTGGCCAAAGAAGGGATCAAACCCACGATACTGATCCATCGAGGACATAGCTATCACCTACCAGTCACCATCGACGGACTGCAAAAAGAAAACCGGATTGTGATTCTGGGTTCCTGCGGAGGTTATCATAATCTCTCCACCGTCCTCAACCATTCTCCGAACGCCCATATTATCTCCTCCAAACAGGTGGGTGCCATGAATGTCAACGAGCCCATTATCCGAGAAATCAACCAGCAGTTGCTGGAAGGTCGAGACATCGACTGGATTCAGTCCTGGGAAAACTTGCAACAATACTTCTCCGCCGATGTACGGAGGAAGGCGGCTGAAAACGTATTCATCGATTACGTTCCTCCCCATCAGAACCTCGGAGCCATATTCATCAAAGCATATCGCAAACAGTTTCATCGGGCAGATCTCCAAGAAGCCCAAGCAGGATCTTAGCCAAGATCTTAGCCTTGCTACGCACGCATTCCAAGGGAGCCTAAAAAGGGCTCCCTTGGTTTTTTACAAACAGGACGAAGGAGATACAACGGAGATGCCCTCTTCGATTTGCGATCGCCGGGATTAGCAAAAATAAAACAGCGGTACGAGTCCCCACACCGGGATCCCGTACCGCTACCTCGAAAAAAAGAACGAAACCGTCCTAGCTAGGAGCCCTGCGCTTCTGCCAGTCTGGCCTTCAACCCCTGATCAATGGCTTCTAGGAACTCCTCGGTGTATAGAAAATGTTCGCCATGTTTTACTTGGTTCCCGTGGATGCAAATGGCCAGATCCTTGGTCATCTTTCCTGATTCTACGGTTTCGATGCAAACCGATTCCAGGGTTTCACAGAAAGATACCAGCGCCGGATTTTCATCCAGTTTTCCACGAAAAGCCAGACCCCGGGTCCAAGCAAAAATGGAAGCCATCGGGTTGGTCGAGGTGGGATTACCCTTCTGGTGCTCCCGATAATGCCGGGTTACCGTTCCATGGGCCGCTTCCGCTTCCATGGTTTTGCCATCGGGGGTGATCAGCACCGATGTCATCAATCCTAAGGAGCCAAATCCCTGAGCTACCGTATCGCTCTGAACATCCCCATCGTAATTCTTGCAAGCCCATACAAACTCACCATTCCATTTAAGGGCGGCGGCGACCATGTCATCGATCAGGCGATGCTCATAGCGGATGCCCACGGCCTCGAAATCTGCCTTAAACTCCTGCTCATAGATTTCCTGAAACAAGTCTTTGAATCGACCGTCATAGGTCTTTAAGATGGTGTTTTTGGTCGACAAATAAAGGGGCCATTTTTTCGAAAGAGCCATATTAAAGCAGGCTCGGGCAAAGCCTCGTATGGAAGCATCGGTATTATACATAGCCATGGCCACGCCTCCGCCTTCAAACTGATAGACCTCGTGTTCTTCGACCTGGCCATCCTCCCCTTCGAAGCGTAGGGTAAGCTTGCCGGGACCCTCAATCTTTAAATCGGTGGCCCGGTACTGATCGCCAAAGGCATGACGACCGACAATAATGGGCGCATTCCAGTTGGTAACCAGTCTTGGTATATTATCAATGACAATAGGTTCGCGGAATACCGTCCCATCCAGGATATTCCGGATGGTTCCATTGGGGCTCTTCCACATTTTTTTCAAGCCAAACTCTTTAACCCGGGCCTCGTCGGGCGTAATGGTGGCACATTTGATACCTACGCCATGCTTCCGTATGGCATGAGCCGCATCGATGGTAATCTGATCATCGCTGGCATCGCGACGCTGGATACTTAGGTCATAGTACTCAATATTCAAATCCAAATAAGGAAGAATCAGCTTATCCTTGATAAACCGCCAGATTATCCTTGTCATCTCGTCCCCATCCAGTTCCACGATGGGGTTTGCAACCTTTATTTTATTCATAGTCTATGGTAAGATTTGAATTTATGAAAGCCTGGATCGCCCTAGGCATAGGGAGCAAAAATAAGAAAAGCCCCGACATGTCAAACACTAGGAGCTCAGCAGAACGTAAAGGTACCGACCACTGACCACTCGGAGCGACCCAAAAAAGGGTAGTCCTTTTCATCGAACTACCCTGGATCTGCTTCTAAGAACTTCTCCGATTAAGACTTTTCGAACAGTATACTATAGGCCTCGGATCCCTGATCCGTGATCACCCTAATACTATAAAGCCCGGGGCTTAAATGATCGAGGGGAATGGAGCGATCGCTATGATCCATATCCGCCTTACCTTCCCGAATCGTCCTGCCAAGTCGATCGATGATCTGCCATTGGATCTGACCCGAATAATTCGGATTGCGAATCCAGAGCTCAGACTGAGTCACGGGATTGGGGTAGATGGTAAATCCGCCCTGCTGGGCCAGGTCCCGCACCTCGGTATTATCATATACGCTTAGCTTGGCCACGTCGGAAGTGTCGGAAAAAGCACCACAGGATCCCGATGATTTGATGACCGCACGGAAAAACAATCCAGCCTGCGCCAAGCTTACATTCCGGACTTTCAGCTCGGAAGTTTTAGTGTTTTCATACAGGGAGTTGTCAATAATATTATGGAAATGCACGCTGTCGTAGCTGGCTTGCCAGTAATAACTAACTGTCCCGCCATGTGGGTCAACATCCGCACGAAATGTGACCGTACTCTTGATCGGCGTGGTAACGTCCTGAGGATGGTTTACAAACTCTGGAGTGAGCAGAAGTGTCAACTCGATGGGATCGGTCGTATCGGAAGCACAAGGACCCTGAAGCAGAACCCGAAAAAGCTTACCCGTCAGCGAATCAGGTGTTAAGGAAATATCCAAACGTGGGCTATTGGTTCCAGAGAACAATGGACCATCGGTGATATTATAATAGCCCCCCGTTAGGTCGCCCATCTGCCATTGATAGGTCTGCACGCCGGTGGCCTGGATGCGAATGCTTTTATCCAATCCAGCGCAGGTCGTATCAAAGTATGGCTGACTTACCACCGTGGGCGCAGCATAGCGATTCAAGGCAACCTCCACGCTGGTGTCTTTGGCACCGCAACTGGAACTTACAATGACCCGATACTTGTTTCCATGAAAGCTCGATGGAATGCTATTGACGGTCAGCGCATTGGTTTTAGATCCCGCGTAGGTGGCATCGTCATTTATGTTCACGAAGCCCGTGCCTGGATTCACCTGCCACTGGTAGGAGCTGGCCCCAATCGCGCTAACAGAAAAAAACGTGGTTACCCCCACACAGAAATTCACATCGCTGGGCTGCATATCGATTTCGGGCGCTGCGCAAATCATTACATTATAATCTTCCACCTCCCCGAAGTAATACTGAGAGCAGGAATTGGTGGGAGGTCCATCATAGTTACAGCGAACGCGCAGCCTCGTCAAACCGGGTGCCGCATTCAGAGGTACGGTGAAACTTCCATTATCGGTGGTCCAATACCAAAGATAATCGTGATAGACTTCCTCCCCGGGATCATTGAAGTCTCCGTCTCCATTAAAATCTACGAAAACAACAAAGTCATTGTCCCAGTCCCCGGAGGTAATCGAAAAATTCACCACATCTCCAGGCTTTACCGTCAGGGTCTGGCTCGAATAGTAGGTATACCCCGACGAATTCCCGCAACCCGAGCTATTATTGCTGATGTTGGTACTCCCTCCGGTGGTGGAAAAACTCTGTATCATGTCCCCGTCACCACACCCATAAGAGTAGAGGTTCGAGACGCAATACTGAGCCTGTGCTGCGGCAGACAGGCCCATGAAAATCATGATGCTAAACCAAAGCTTCATTTGTTGACTTGCCTTCATCTTCGTGCTTTTTTCGTCGTGATTTTTGACTTTTCTTCTGTTAAATTAATCAAAAAATCGCAATTACTAAATTTTTATTAAAGTTTTTGACGGAGAGTAAATCCCAGCCGGCCTATTTTCGATCCCAAACGGGAATAAACGGAGTCCAGCCGGCGCGCCTTGGCACCGGCGGCGCAAGGGGGGTCAAGCTTTGCCATCCCCAGAACGAGCAGGGGGGTCAAGGTAGATTTCGAGGAGCCCATCCGGCAAATTCATGCGAATCCATTGATTTCGGGGGTTTATTTCGACAATCAGATCTTCGGCTAATGGAATCAGTACTTCCCTGCCTTCCATAAACAGCTGGGCAATCCACTGCGGTCCCATGGGAATGACGTCGGCGATCGGGCCTAATCTGCCCTTTTTTTGATCAATAAGGGAAAAGCCTACCCAGGAGGCGGGGCCATCGACAGGACGGTTGGACGGAGGCTCCTTCAGCCATACGGGCACTCCCTGGAGGGCTTTGGCGGACTCTAAATCCGTCACTCCTTCGAGCTGCACGCGATAGCGAGCTTTGTCCCAAACTGAAAACGCTTCAATAAAAAAGGGCAGGAATCGGCCGGGTTCTGTTTCGAGATACAATACGGTTTCCTGGGTGAGCCAATCTGAATCAGGCTGATTATGGGCGAAGACCAGCCGGCCTCCCAATCCATGGGTCGATACCAGTTTTCCTACCTGAATCATGATTCAAAATTATTAAAGTTTCGGATTCCCTTACCTAAGCCTTAAAAATAGCCCAGGTACTGAAGCGAATGAGGCGTGTACTCAATATTTATTTCGTCGCCCTCCTGCCAGGCATGAAAATCGGCCTCTTCCACTTCAATGCTTAATCGGGTCGGCGAATGAAGGTATAAATAGTACTTGTTGTTATGGGGCATAAACTGCTTTCGCGAAATTTTCGTTTGCTCTACCACTTTGTAGCCGTCCCGAATATCCTTTTGAATCTTGTATAAAAACCGAAAATAGGCGATGGAAAGCCAAAGCCCAGAAAACAAAATCAGAAAACCTACACCCAAAAAATAATAGAGGTAGGAAAAAGGATCGTCTTTTCCCCCTAAGGCCCGAACCCAGGCAATGATGAAAGGGATAATGAAGGCAAGAATAAGGCAGTAGCGGATGAGTCGATAATACACTTTTCGATCATCGGCCTCCCGGGAACGAAGGAAGGCACGTTCGGAAGGGTCCAGGCGAGTACGTCTACGAATCAATTCCCTGGTCATCATATCATTATTTGGCACGACAGCGCCATGCTTTAATCCTCGCTCGCCTCCAGCCTTTCCACCTTGGAAATCCCGGCAATGGTACCCAAACGCTGGCATAATACATCCAGCTCTTCGCGGTCGTGCACATAAACCATAATGGTTCCTTCGAATACCCCATCGGATGTATCAATACTAATCGACCGCATATTCATATTCAACTCATCGGAGATAATATGCGTCATCTTCTGAATCAATCCTCGATCATCCAATCCTGAAATACGCACCCCGGTAAGGAACGAAATTTCTTTGTTCTTCGCCCATTTTGTCTTTACGATCCGATGCCCGTAATGAGCCATGAGTTGCGTAGCATTGGGACAATCCGTCCGATGGATTTTTAATCCCTCTCCCGTCGTAAGAAATCCAAACACATCGTCTCCGGGAATGGGCTGGCAGCATTGAGCTAGTTTATAAAGGATGCGATCGGAACTCTCGCCAAAAATAATCAACTCCCCTCCTTTAGCCGGCCGTTCCGGCAAAGTGCGGGTTTCAGTACGAACCTCCCGCGGTGGTGGGACGAGCCGATCTCCATGGGTCGTAAACTTTTTCAACTCCTTTAGATCCACGTTTCCGACGGCAATTCCGTAAAAAAGATCCAAGGGTGAATCCTTCTTGAAGTACTGAGTCAGCTCGTGGGTATTCTGGGTGGTGAGGGCCAGATTCATGCCCTTTAGCTTTCTTTCCAAGCTTGCTTTCCCTTCTTCGCCGATCCGCCTTTTCTCTTCTTTTAAGTAATATTTTATCCTTGACTTGGCTTTGGCGGTAATCACAAACCCCAGCCAATCTTCATTGGGTTTCTGTTTCACCGAGGAAATAATCTCCACCTGATCTCCACTTTTAAGCGGGTGGGATATGGGCACCAACCGATAGTTTACTTTAGCTCCAATGCATTGAGCTCCAAGTTCAGAGTGGATATCGAAGGCAAAATCCAGGGCCGTGGCCCCTTTAGGCAAGACGCGCATCTCCCCTTTGGGTGTATATACATAAATCTCCTCTGTAAAAAGGTCCAGCTTGAAGTCCTGCAAAAAATCCAGCGTATCGGTATCGGGATTATCTAATACTTCTCTTAGGTTCCGAAGCCAGCTATCGAGTTTACTATCGGGGTCATCTTGCCGCCCCTCTTTGTATTTCCAGTGGGCAGCCAGCCCTTTCTCGGCAATCTCGTTCATCCGGGCAGAGCGAATCTGAACCTCGACCCATCGCCCACCGGGCCCCATCACCGTGGTATGGAGGGCTTCATAGCCGTTCCCTTTTGGCACAGAAATCCAGTCTCTCAACCGATCTGGGCTGGGTGGATAAAAATTGGTGACCAGCGAATACACTTTCCAGCAGTCCTGCTTTTCCGTGGCCTTAGGGGAATTTAGAATGATGCGAATCGCAAAAAGGTCATATACCTCATCAAAAGAAACCTGCTTTTGGCGCATCTTCTCCCAAATGGAATGAATGGCTTTGGGGCGTCCATAGATTTCAAAATCAAAACCGGCCTCTGTCAGCGCCTCCTTCACCGGCCGAATGAATTCATTAATATAACGCGACCGCTCCCGTTTTGTATCCCGAAGGCCTCTTGTGATTTCCAGATAGACTTCGGGCTGGGTGTATTTAAGCGCCAGATCTTCGAGCTCGGACTTTATTTCGAAAAGGCCCAGCCGATGCGCCAAAGGGGAATAAATATAGGTGGTTTCCGAGGAGATTTTCAATTGCTTGTCTCGGGGAACGCTATCCAGGGTACGCATGTTATGCAACCGGTCGGCCAGCTTGATCAGTATGACCCGCGGATCCTCGGCCAGGGTGAGGAGAATCTTTCGGAAGTTCTCGGCCTGTAAAGAACTTTCGGCCTTCAAGTCCACGACATTCGAAATCTTGGTTAACCCATCGATGATCTTCGAATACTGAGTTCCAAATTCCTTTTCGATATCCTCCAGGGTCACCTCCGTATCTTCGACAACGTCATGAAGTAAGGCGCAGATGGCGGAAGTCACCCCCAAACCAATCTCTGCGACCACAATCTTTGCTACCGCAATCGGATGAAGGATATAAGGCTCACCAGACTTTCGACGCATATCGATATGGGCATCGGCGGCGATTTTGAATGCACGTCGAATCCGACTGCGATCCCCTTTCTTCAGTCGATGCTTCAGCGCGCGCAATAGGGATCGATACTCCCGGAGGATGAGCTTTTTTTCTTCCTCTTCATTTTTTTGATAAGCCGGATTCAGGATGATACTCATGGGTCTTGGCAAATTACGCAAATACCCAGATTTCCCCCAGCCATCGCTTTTTTTTGCCGCCGTTTAGAGGTCCCGATCCATCCCCTTATTTATAATGGGACTGATAGAATTCCATATAGGCTGCTAAATTTTGCAGCTTTTTCAGCAGCGTAAAATTCTGCTCCGAAATGATAAATAACTCATATTCGGATTTCTGATACTCCTTGAAGATCTCCGGGGTGAGCCGCAGCGTATTGAAATAAATCTTGGCCTGCGGGGCGGAAGCAAACCCACGGGTGGTAACGACCCCTTCGAGGGCATTGATCATTTCCTCTTCGGTCTCCAGGGACAGGGTACTGAACTTGAATTGGTTAAAATCCCGAAGGCCCGCTTTCACGCCCATAGCTCTGGATTCCATCCCCTGAAAATAGAAAACGAGGCGATGCGGGTGCTCGGGATTGTACACATAGTCTTGGGGGACATCCTGGACTGAGAAGAGCGCCACGGTGTCCAATGGCGGGGTCTGGACAGCCAAACTGTCGCCGGGAGCCGGCACGATGACCTGCCCTGAAGAATCGGGCACCATGACCGGAGATGCTGCCAATCGACGCGCCTTCGCTTCCTGAACTTCTTTACGCACCGCCTCGGCCCAGGGCCTTAGCGAATCCGAAGGATAGGATTGAATAAACTGAGAGGCCAGGGTATCGGCACCCAATAAATCCCCTCTTCCCGCTCGGGCAATCGCCCGCATGATTTGGAAGCGCTTCTGGTAGCGAGGATTTTCGTATGCATCCATACCCATCACAGCCAGGGACTCCAGCGTGTCGTATTCCCGCTCCGACATATAGACGTAGGCCAGCGCATAGAAACCTTCCAAGGATAGTCCGCCGACCCCTTGGGCTTTGGTTTCCAGCTCCTGGTCAGATGAAGAAGGGCGAACCAGGTTGGCCCAGTGACTCGTGTCATGATCTCTTTGGAGACGCTGGCTCAGAGATTGAGCCAAATCCAGTTTATTCTGTCTTAAGGCCACGAGGTACTGCAGATACAAGACCTCCGCTTCATAGGGGTGTTGGGCAAACCGCCGGCTCAGCGAATCCAGGGCGGTGAGGGCGGGGGGATAATCCTGGAGATCCTGAATATAGACGCCGGCAGCCTCCACATAAGCTTTGGGAATCCCTTCGCGAATCTTTTGGCGCGCCTCCTCTGTACTCGGAATAAAAGAAAGCAGGCTTTCTTCCGTAGGAAGCCCCCGCTCGTCGAGGGCAGGCTGGCCCCCTTCTGAAGGCTGGGAAAAATCACTGCCGGTTTCCCCCGTCATTAAAGAGGGCTGAATACTGGCTGAGCGACGCCAGTTATCGACCGAAGGTCGATTGCCCCATTTGCGTTTGAATTCATTTTGGCCTTGGAGCATGAGACTGGCATTGGCAAAGTACCAATTGGCTCCTGGTGTCTTTGCAAAGGGGTTTTCCGCCGGCCCCGACTGAGTTAGTAGGGCATTGAGCCCGGCATTTTCGGCCATGAAAATGCTGTCATTCCGCCTTCTCTCCAGCTCCCGAATATAGCGCCTCACCTGGTTCCTCTGCTCCCGTTCCGATAAGTATGACAGGGCCAGCAGGCTGTCCGACTCCGAAATATATTGCAGCGGCTGGGTCAGTTTCTCTAAGACATTGGCCCGACGTACCGCCCGGGCGACCATGCTATCCTGGGGCGCGGCCCCTACCAGGGCAGCGGAACTGTCGTAAGCTGCTTTTGCTTGACTATAATCCCGGGACTGATAATAGATGTCTCCCAGCAGGGCATAGGAAACCGCCTTCTGTCCGGGCGACGTTCGACTGCCCTCCAATCCCTGACGGAGGTAGTCCATCGCCTCCTGCGGCCTCCCGGCCTCCATGGCCGCCTGGCCCATGACAAAGTAAACCTGCTCATAATAGGGCGTATACTTTCCATCCTGAAGTACATCCCGGAGTCCGGCTAGGGCAGCACCCGTGGTATCGCCTGCCGTCATCAGAGAGAAGGCGCGGTTCTTGCGGGCATAGAAATCCATTTCAATCGGCGGATGGAAATCGAGGGTCCGATCAAAATAATAGGCGGCGCTGTCGTGACGACCCTCCTGGGCCAGGAGTTGCCCATTGAGATAGGCTGCCCGCTGCCGAACCCATCGCGGAAGAGAACGGTCGCGTACCACTTTTGGAAGCTGGGCGATGGCCTGTCGGCTGTCCTGTTCTGCCAGGGCAATATAGGCTCGTTCCAGGGCAAGCCTTCCCTGAAGCGAGGAAGGAAAATGTTCGTCGGCTTCCAGTAAATCCAGGACCGATTCCGCATCCTCGAGCCTTCCGGCTTCGGTATAGGTACGGGCCAGCCACAACAGGGACTCATTATGCACGGACTTATGTTTCAGGAAGTTCAGCACGGAGTTCTTCTCCTCCATGGCCAGACTTTGCATGCCGCGCTGCCGGGATCGCGGTCGCCGACCTCCCGTACGCTTTTTGTCACGCAAACTGATGATATAGCGGAATGTGGTGGCCGCATTCTCATAATCACCTTTGTAATAATATGCCTGACCCATCAACAGATAGAGATCATCGCCCCATTTCGTTCTTGGATCGTGGATCTGAATCCCAATCGAGGTCTTTTGGATGATGCTATCCATGTCGGGGGCGATGGCCGTCGAGTCCAGATCCGGATCAAATGGAAATAATGGAAGCAGCCCTTCGAAATGATCCTCTCGAATCCGATGCATATTCGCGATCGCCTCCTCCATCTTTCGCTCCGAATTAAAATAATAGTTATATCGGGTAAAAGTGTTCTGGATGATCTGTCGCGGCCAAGACCATTTCTTCTTCAGCATTTGCTCGTTGGACCATGCCTCCCTCTTCTTCTTGATTTTGAGCTCCAAGGCGAGGTTCATTCTTTCCTCTCGGCTCTTCGCCCTTCGTTTTTTGGCCTCTTCTCGCTGTTCCTTCAGTTTAGCCATCGAATCTGCCCTTAATTCTCGAACCTGCTTCATCGAATCCATAAAATGGGTTCGAACCGCCATGATGCTGTCCGACTTCGCTTTGCGAACCGCCGCTAAACTATCGTTGATCGCCTTTCGGTGAGCCGCCAGACTATCATTAAATGCCTTCCTTACGGCGCGAATGCTGTCCAGGCGCTCCTGTCGCACCACTTGTACGGAATCCTTAAACCGTTTCGAGGAGCGGTATTCCCGAATGGCTGCCAGAGAGTCCGACCTCCTTTTCTGAATGGCCCGCATGCTGTCGAGCACCTGCTTTCGCGCTTGAAAAATGCTGTCTCTTACCGCCTCGCGTTCCGCACGAATCGAGTCCAGCCTTCGCTGTCGGAAGGCAGCGACGCTATCTTTAAACCGATCACTACTTCGATAAGCACGGATGGCTGCCAGGCTGTCCCTTCGTCGATCCAGGACCGCGCGGGTACTGTCCGCAATTCGTTTTCTGGAGGCCATCGTGCTGTCCAAGACCCGTTGTCGGGCCTGGCGCATGGAATCGTTATAAGCCTGACGGACCGCTTTAATGGAATCCAGCCGGGCCTGACGGGCGGAGGCTACGCTATCCTTGTATCGTTTAGAGGAGCGGTAGTCCCGAATTCGCTGTAAACTATCCGTCCTTCTCTCCCTCACCGCCTTAAGGCTATCGGTCACCCGTTTTCTTGCGGCAGTCAGACTATCGGTATAACGCTTTCGCGCCTCCCTCGTCGAATCCATGACTCTTTCCCGGGCCATACGTGCAGAATCCAACCGCGCCTTGGCCGCCTCGGCCGGCGTCATGGGCGACACGACTTGGGCCCTCCCCTCTTCGAGGCCTAAAAACGAAACGAGGCAAAAAAGATAAAAAATATATTTAATCCGTTTCAAACAGATGCGGGTTCGGCTAAACACAAATATCCAGATTCAGCTTTGGTCATGAGTCTAATAACTGAAAATCCTTAAATTTAGTGTGAAGTTACAAACTCCTCCAGCGTTTTTTTGGGATTTAAGGTTCTTTTCCGAGCCTTTCCTAAAGGATCGTCAAAATCATCGCAAAGATCGTCGTGGCTCCTCCCCGATCCTTAGAAATAAGGAGTTCACCGATGGTGGATTGCTTGGGTTAAAGTAATTTGCAGTCGCATGAGCACGGAGAAAGAAAAACGGCCTCGTATGGGCTTGATTCGGCGCCTGAGAAAGCCGTTTCGAGTGGTATTCATTGATCCCGAAGATCTGCGTGAACGCAAGTCTTTCACCCTGTCCCTAGGTCGACTTTATTTACTCTTTAGCTCCCTATTTCTTCTACTGGTCTTGGGAACTGCCACCCTAACCCTGACCACCCCCATCAAATATTACCTGCCCGGCTATGGAGAGCGCGGCATCCGCCAGGAATTGGTGCAGATACATCGGCAACTCGATTCGCTGCATCAAGCGCTGGATCATCACCGCCAGTTTGATGCCCGATTGAAAAGGATCCTTGAAGGAGGAACCGTGGCGGAAAAAGACACCCTCCGGCTTCCGGCAGAAGTCGTCGAAAAAGAATCCAAAAAAAACCTCCTTCCCCTACCCCTGATCCGGGAAGAAGTCATCGAAAACTTTCAATCCTCCTTACCCTCCCCAAAGCCCCCTCAAAATGAGTAAAAAACCACCTTACTTCGGCATCCTTCCCTTTGGAAGCCTTTTCCTAGTCAATTCGTTGATTCTATTTGTGCTATCCCGATATTTTCCCGCATGGGTCCCATTGATACCCATGCTGCTGGCCAATTTTCTTTTCTTGCTGTTGATCATCCTAAGTATGTTCCTCATGACCGTGTCGGCGGGCTCGAATGCTGGCTTCTTTCGAGGGTTCTATCTCTCCACCATGGTCCGACTCTTTTTTGCCACGGCCATCATCCTTTTATTTTATAAATTGGCTGGACTTCCGAAAACCAGCGTATATGTCCTGCTTGGCGTTTATTTCACTTATATGATGGCAGAAGTGGTCGTGAAAACCCGATGGATCCATAGATAAATACCGGACCCTTTTGATTCTTGCATCATGAAAAAAGAACAAAAACCCTTAGACGCACTCTGCGAATTCATTCCGGAAAACACCTATCCCCTGTTATTGCCCTATTTTAAGCAGTATCCCATCCGTTTGATTCTGACCCGGGAGCTAAAAACGGTCATGGGCGACTACCGCTCGGCTTTTGGAAAGGATCCATACCATCAGATTACCGTAAACATCAATCTGAACCCCTACAGTTTCCTCATTACTTTGGTTCACGAGCTGGCCCATTTACTCACCCATATTCATTTCCCACGTCGGGTCTCCCCGCACGGGCCGGAGTGGAAAACGCAGTTTCGCCATGTCCTCATGCCGTTTTTAGGCAAAAAGATCTTTCCCAGGGATATTGAAAAAGCCCTCATTCAGTATATCCAAAACCCCACGGCTAGCACCTGTTCAGATCCAACGCTCTTTAAAGCCTTATACCGATACGACCTCCGTAAACCCGACCACCTCCTGATCGACTCCCTGCAGGTTGGAGACCGGTTTATCTCCGAAAATAAAATCTATGAGGTGGTGCAACACCGGCGCACTCGAACCCATTGCATCGAGCTGGGAACCCGCAAATCTTACCTTTTCCCCCGCATCTTTGAAGTGGCCAAATGGCAACCAAGGAAAAGACATATTGCCTGATCTCCCCAGATCCCTGCCCAGTTCCACCGCCTTGTCGAGGATGACCTTCAGAAAGTCCGGCGTGCCTGAATAGACGCGCGGTCGAAGCGTGGCGATCGCATC
>CAZYEZ010000036.1:0-13415 GCA_964646775.1 uncultured Chitinophagaceae bacterium
GAGCAGCTTCGTATTTATTACGAGGAAAAGCGTAAGCCACTCAATAGCCAATTCAGGAAAAGTTTGGAGTTATTCACCGAAGACGGTGCGCTCAATTATGCAGCTTATCTATTGGCCGATGAAAACGGTGTTTCCATCAAAGTGGCCAAATACCGGGGTACGAATCGGGTAGACCTGATTGAAAACAATGAATACGGGTATTGTTCATTAATCAAAGCAACGAAAAGCGTACTGGATAAAATTGAATTGGAAAACCGGACAGCGACTCAAATCACATCCAAGGAAAGAATAGACCGGAGGCTGTGGAATCCGGTGGCCATCCGCGAGGCCGTGATAAATTCGATTGTGCATAATGACTTTACCCGTGAAGTGCCGCCCAAATTCGAGATATTTGCCGACCGTATCGAAATCACCGCGGCAGGTATCTTGCCGGAAGGGCTAAATGAAGATGACTTTTTTGATGGGGTTTCCATTCCAAGGAATCGGGAATTGATGCGGGTGTATCGGGATTTGGAATTGGTAGAGCAGCTTGGTTCAGGTGTACCACGGATTTTGGAGAGTTATGGAAAAGAATGCTTCCGGTTTATGGGTAACTTTATCCGCATGACGTTCCCGGCTTCGGAAGAAGTTGCCCCCCAAGTCACCGAACAAGTCACCGAACAAGTCACCGAACAAGTCACCGAACAAGTCACCGAACAAGTGTTGAATTTATTGGCAGTGGCAGATCAAACTGGACGTACAAGTGCAGAATTGATGGCATTGGTTGGAATTAAACACCGCCCTACGTTTTTATATAATTACTTACAACCTGCGCTTGAAAGTGGATTGCTGGAAATGACCATACCGGATAAGCCGAAGAGTAGTAAGCAGCGGTATGTGTTGACAGCTTTGGGAAAGCGGATAGTAAGTCAATGAGCTAAGCGAATAGGAAATGAAAAGCCAAATCGAAATATACCAAGCAAGCGATGGCCAAACGAAGACCGAAGTAACGTTCGAGAACCGGAAACTACGAGGACATCATTAAAAATCAATCGGCAAGTTATTTGGATATTGTAGAGTTTATTCAAAATCACGGATGCAAAATCAAGGAGAATTTGCAACAGTTGTGGAGGAGAATAGTTTTTAATATTGCCGTTTCCAATACAGACGACCATCTTCGCAATCACGGTTTCATTTTAACGGATGAAGGTTGGGTGCTGTCTCCGGCATATGATTTAAATCCTTCAGTTGACAAAGACGGTTTGGCATTGAACATCGATATGGACAACAATTCCTTGAATTTTGAATTAGCAAAAAGCGTTGGAGACTTTTTTAGATTAAAACCATCCGAAATGGAGGACACATTGAACGAAGTTCTCATGTCCATAAGGCAATGGAAAGAAATCGCTCATAAAATTGGAATCTCACGCGCTGAACAAGAACTGATGAGCAGTGCTTTCAAAATAGGATAACCAAATTAGAAAATTGTTATGAAATAAAGATCATAAATGGAACACGGATTAGCGGGTTCAACGTTCTAGACCTTTGCCAAATTTCGATCGTCTTTCTGCTTTAGGGATGCTTTCGATTAGTTCTTTGGATTCACTGGAATGGGAGACGACTCATGGCCCCAAGTCGAGTAGGAAGTCGGCAAGGTAACTGGCTATACTGATGAGCCGAATAAAGCTTCAAACTGGCTCATGTTTTCATTATTTTTGAGCTGATTAATAGATATTATTGGCTCATGGTCTATCATTGGCAATTCAAAGGATGGCCTAACTTTACCTACGACATCGTCGAGGTTCAGCCGTTGATTCTTGCTTTTGCGCAGGAAACGGGGGAGGTGAATGGCCTTATCCTAGGATTGCCGGATTCACTCAAGCAGGAGACATTGCTTCAACTTATGCTATCCGAAGCCATGAAAACCTCCGAAATAGAGGGGGAGTACCTAAGCCGTGAGGACGTGATGTCTTCCATTCGGAATAACCTGGGATTAAACGATCCGCCTGTTTATGTAAAAGACCGGCGGGCAGCGGGCGTAGCCCAATTAGTGGTTGAGTCAAGAAAAAGCTTTCAACAACCGCTGACACTATATATGCTCAAATACTGGCATCGCTTACTCTTTGACAATGCAGCAAGTCATGTCCATCCAGGCGAATGGCGGGAGGGCGATGCGCCCATGCAGGTGGTTTCCGGTGCTTATGGACGGGAAATTGTCCATTATGAAGCACCGCCATCGGCACGTGTACCGGAGGAAATGGAACAGTTTGTCCGTTGGTACAATTCAGCAACCTTTCCACTAAAAGGGCAGGTGCCCGAGGCCATACTGAAATCAGCAACCGCCCACCTGTATTTCGAATCCATCCATCCGTTTGAAGATGGCAATGGCCGCATCGGACGGGCGATCGCAGAGAAAGCACTTTCGCAGTCGCTTGGACGCCCCATCATGCTAAGCCTTTCCAAAACTATCGAAGCCAATAAGATAGCGTATTACGATGCTTTAAAGGAAGCACAAAGCAGTTTGGATGTTACTTCATGGATGGTTTATTTTACTAACGTGGTTTTAGCTGCACAACTTGATGCCAAAGCCTGGTACTGTTTACGTGGAAGAAAGCGCAATTTTATGATCGGTATAAAACCCAGCTCAATGAACGGCAGTTAAAGGCCATCAATAAAATGCTGGACAAAGGGGCAGAGGGTTTCGAAGGTGGGATGACGGCCAAGAAGTACATGGGCATCAACAAGGTTTCCAAAGCAACCGCCACGCGCGATTTGCAGCAATTGCATGACCTGGAGGTGTTGGTACAGGAAGGGGCTGGCCGCTCGGTACGGTATCAGCTTAACCTGCCTTAGGTGCCTTGCTCTTAATTTGTACCTTTTCGTAAGCTGGTGTAACGATCCATCATAAACGCCATTGCGTAGGCACAGGCGTGCAAATTCCCATCGCCCACCGACGAACTGCTGCAGGAAGCAACGGCAGCTTTCACTGGCTCGACAGTTTGTAACATATTTTGTTACAAAAACAAATAACCGTATCTTTGCAACATGAGCAATACCAGATTTGCAACGCTCATCCATATACTAACCATCCTAGCAAAGAATCCAGATCAATGGGTAAACTCGACATGGATTGCAGCAAGTATTGGTCTAAATCCTGTCATCGTCCGTAAAGAACTTTTGGCCCTGCAGGAAAACGGACTGGTGGTAAGTAAAAAAGGGAAAGGAGGCGGATCAAAACTCAATAAACCCTGTAGCGAAATTACCATGGAAGATATCTATCGAGTTGTTCGGACAACGAATGCATTGGGTAAGAAAAATAAATGCCATGACACCGACTGTCCCATTGGCAAGAATATAAATCGAGAACTGGGCAAATTATTTCAGGAGGTCGACGAAATCCTTTCCAATACACTCAGAGACTGGCAGCTAAAGAAATTTGTTTCCAAATTCGACTAAAATGTAGTTACACTTAACGATAAACTATACTTAAGATCGCCTTATCCCATCTCCCATGAAGCCAATGAATCGAATCATCGCAGTTCTGTGTTTGCTTCTCATTTCCTTCGGACCAACCGGTCTTAAAGGCAACCATAGCAACGAGCTCCCACAAGAAGATCAAATGAATAATCCTAAAAATATAAAACGAATGAAAGTAGAAATCTGGAGTGATATTATGTGCCCCTATTGTTACATAGGAAAGCACAAATTCGAAACGGCCCTAGCGCAATTTTCGAACAAAGAGGGGATTGATATTGAATGGAAAAGCTTTCAGCTTATGCCCGAACTGGAAAAGGGAAAGGTCTATGATCTAGACAAAATTCTAATTGAGACGCGAGGCATGAGTGCTTCGCAGCTCCATGCTTCGCAAGCGCAGCTAACAGAAGCTGGAAAGCAAGCTGGTATTTCATTTCATTTCGACAAAGCACTTACTGTAAACACTTTCGATGCGCATCGATTCCTGCATTTCGCCAAATCACAGGGAAAGCAGAATGAAGCAGAAGAAGTTTTGTTTCGCGCCTATTTCTCCGATGGAAAAAATGTCGGCGACTATACGACGCTTGTGGAATTGGGTAAAGAAATCGGATTAGATGCCGAGGCGTTAAAAACCGCATTGGAGAATGGTAGTCATACAAATGAGGTTCATGCGGACATTTCTGAAGCCCAACAGCTGGGTATTCGAGGCGTGCCATTTTTTGTTTTCGATAGAAAGTATGCCGTCTCCGGAGCCCAAGACCCTCAGGCATTTTTGGAGACTTTAGAAAAATCCTATGCTGCGTGGCAAAAAGAAAATGCTGGGCCTAAATTCGAAATGATAGATGGTAAAGCCTGCACGCCCCAAGGAGAATGCAACTAAGGGCATTCAAAAGCATAATAAATCTTTGGATAGGTCATGATTTAAAAGGAGGGGAAAATCCCCTCCTTTTATTTGCCCAGGTTTCTCGTCAGGTGTGCATCCTTGCTCCACCCCCAGTTTAGCTATTTTTCACGATTGATTTCCTGCATGACTTCGGAAAACATTCGAACAGAACGAATGCGGTCATCTAAATCATAAATCGGAGATACCGCAATGAGCTCATTGACGCGGGTCTGATCCAGGAATTCTTTGACCTTGGCTTTCACCGTCTCCTTGGTTCCGTAAAAGGAATAATTCAGCATTTGACGAATGGTAGGATGTTCCAGGGCCTGCCTCAGATCCTCCGATAATTCCACGGGTGGTTGAAGCGGCTTTTCATCTCTTGTAAGAAAACTTACAAACATCCGGACCAAACTCGAAAACAATCGCTCGGCTTCATCCTCCGTCTTTGCGATAAAAACGTTTATTCCAGCCATCGTATAGGGTTGATCCAAGTACGGTGAAGCTTGAAAGTTCTGATGATAGATTCGCAGCGCATCAAATAGGTGAGTGGTAGCAAAATGACTGGCAAACGCATAGGGTAAGCCTTTACTTGCGGCAAGATGCGCGCTATCCGTACTCGAGCCTAGGATATACAGCGGCACCTCAGCGCCTTCTGCTATAGCCGCGCGTACGGGTGAACGGTTATTGTCCCTAGAAAAGTATCGCTGAATCTGATCGATCTCCTGGGGGAAGCGTTGCGCACCCTGAAAAAAATCCGGCCGAATTGCCATGGCCGTTTGCTGATCCGTTCCAGGTGCCCTGCCTAGGCCCAAATCAATGCGTCCTGGATAGAGGTGCGCCAAAGTTCCAAACTGCTCGGCAATAATCAATGGAGAGTGGTTGGGTAGCATGACGCCTCCCGAGCCCACTCGAATGGTGGAAGTATTTTCAGCAACATAGCCAATCAGCAATGAAGTAGCCACACTCGCGATATGGGCTGCGTTATGATGTTCTGCGAACCATATTCGGCGGTAACCATATTCTTCTGCCGCCTTTGCTAAAATACGCGCATTATGAAGGGCTTGTTGAAAGCTTTGATCTTGGCTAACTATGGCCAGTTCAAGAATGGAATAGGAAACATCATCTGGGTTCATAGCGTAAAATCGAAAAGGTGATGAAAATCGGAAACTTGAGCATGTCGGCGCCAATTAAAACAAAACGGATCTAGCGTTTTTGTCCTTCCGACCTCCTTTGATAATTCTCAGTAACTTCGCAAAGTTACGCTTATCTACTATCTAATAGAAAGCCCTTTCCCAAAGTATAGTACAAGAATTTCTTAAACTCTATGTCGAAATCTTCCAAATATCATTGCTGCCTAGCGACGGTAAAACCCGTACGGGACACGCTCGACGTTATCAGCGGAAAATGGAAGCTGCCTATCATCATTTCCGTATCCATGGGCAATGAACGATTTACGGACATTCAGAATAGCATACCAGGCATTACACCTAAGGTGCTTGCCAAGGAACTACGCATCCTAGAAGCCAATAAACTGATTAAGAGAACAGTAGTTGATGACTACCCCGTAAAAATATCCTATACGGCGGAGCCCTATGCCAAAACCCTGAGTCCCATTATTTATGCGATGAGCGAATGGGGAGAAAAGCATCGAAAAAAGATCATGGATCAAAAAGGATCCAAACGGAAAGATAAAAAATAGGGGATGCTCATTTAGTACTTAATGATGCTTACTTTCCCGTCGCCCTATACGAAGGCTGCTTTCACTTCTTCAATATTTTCGATCCCCTCTTCCCGGTTATACTCCCGGAGTTTTTCCTCCGTCAAAAATTCCTTTCTCATATTTCGCAATAACATCTTTCCCCGACGTATCACCTGGATTTTTGGCGCAGCAACGATCCGATCAAAACCTGGGATATGATAGCTCGCAAAGTTCACCATGTAGTTCCAAGCCATCAGCGTCACCACAACGACCATTCCATCGGAGAGAGACCGATAATCTCCAAATGAAGGTGCGATGGCCTGGGCAACCAAAAGGACAAAAATCAAGTCCGCCATGCCCATTTCTCCCCCAGTCCTTCGAGGCAGTATACGAATTAACACAAGCACCGAAATATAAAGAATGGAGGCTCGAACGACCAATTCCAATACTTGCTTATCGAATGAAAACACAGATTGCCAGTCTATATTCAAAACAAAACGGATTTAGAACAGATTTAGAAGCATGAAAAATGAAGCCTTTGGAACGATGGATCCCTGGCTCTATTTTTTTTGTATAAACCTTTAAAAATCCTGCCATGAAAAACCATACTGTTTTGGTCATAGGAGGGGGGCTGGCGGGCGTTAGTGCAGCCACGGAATTAGTAGAAGCTGGACTTTCCGTAACCTTGCTGGAAGCAAATCCTTACCTGGGAGGTCGAACCGCCTCCTGGTCAGATGCGGGTATGAAAGTCGAATCCGGCCTCCATCGTTACCTGGGATTTTATTCCAAAATGCCACGGCTACTCAAAAAAGCTGGGCTAGACATGGATCAGCTCTTTTTCTGGGAGGACGAGATCGGTATTATGTTAGAAGGAGGGAAGACCGGATGGTTTGGCCTGGCTCCCCTCTTCCGCCCCATTCGCACCTTAAAGGGAATATTCGGCAACCGCCATTTATTTTCATTCGGCGAAAAGGCCCGGTTTGCGCACTTCATGGTAAAAGGCATGTTCGACGCGTGGCGCAAGCCAGATAAGTTGGATACGATAACGATTGAAGACTACGCAGATAAACAAGGATTATCTCCAAAGCTTATCACTCAACTGATCACACCCCTATCGGCCGGTTTGTTCTTTCTGCCGCCTAAACGATACTCCGCTTTTGTTTTTTTCGGGGTATTCCTTCCCTACCTACATCGGTCCCTGACCCTTCGGGTGGGCGCCTTTAAAGGAGGAATGACAGAGATTATGATGAATCCGATTGCCGACTATATTCGAAGTAAAGGAGGAACCATAGCGACGGCTTCCCCCGTATCCGAACTCCTGCTCAAGGACGGCCGACTCATCGGCGCAGTTTCAGAAGGGAGAACATACATGGCCGATTATACCATTCTGGCAACCTTTTTGGGCCCCGCTCAAAACTTACTTCAAAAAAGCTTCCCTGAACACCCTGATTTCCAGAACGTGTACAAACTGAAAACTATGCCTTCGGTGACGATTCAAATGGAACTTTCATCGCGTTCAATGGAAAAGGATCGGACCACCTTCGCCCCCCAAACCTGTCTCGCTAGTTTTGCCGAGCAAAACCATAGTACGTTTCCTCATATACCGGGGCGACTTTCGGTTATCTTGACACCACCGGAAAGATTTCTAAACAAACCGAGAGAGGAAGTCCTTGAAATCGTCTGCCGGGACTTTGAAAAAATCAAGCTCTTTATTCGGGAAAAGGTTACCGATTATCGTATGGTCATTGAACCGCAGGAGTTTTATGCCTTGGTACCAGGTATGGAAAAGTACAAGCCCAAACAAAAGACCTCTATTCCAAACCTATACCTCGCCGGAGATTATACGCGACAACGCTATATGGCTACCATGGAAGGAGCCGTATATGCGGGGCACCTAGCTGCAAAACATATTCTAAAGGATCTTAAAAAGCCGGATCTCTAATTGCCCCCGAAAATGGGATCCTCATTCAAAATCATCCGGCCTCTCTCTTCACGAGCTTTCCCTTTTTCCATCAGGAAGGCCAGGCCAAGCGCCATACACTTCTCCACCTTCGTCCCCATGCGGGAAAAACCAAATTCCTGGGCTGCCTCTTTCATCAAGTCTTCCTTGGGCAATCCAACTTGCTTATGGAGAACGTCATACATGGCCATCGCGATCTCCTCGGGCGGAATATCCTCCACATCCCTCTTGTCCAATTCAGATTCTGGTACGCGATAAATCCAGTAATTATCGGGATGCTGAGTATTCTTCCAAAGAAATTCGCGCTCCTCATACGAAGTTCGGCGCAAGGAAATTTCAGATAGAAATTCCTCGATGTATTCCCTAAATCGACTGCCAGCTCTTGATAAAACCCATGAATGAGTAAGCCTACGATACAGCAGAGATAAACTGATCGGCGATTCGAGTTCCAAAACCCTTTTTATCTGATCAAGGATCAATGACCGATTCGATTCCCTATAAAAATCCAGGGATAGGTATGGATCCACAAACTTCAAATTAGCCGACTTATAGACTTGTCGGCTCGCTTGCCTTGGCCTCGTCGCAGAAACCACGGGAATCCGCGGTGCGGCATTAAAGATCGGCCTGGAATGATGCGCCAGCTCCTCCTGCCCTCGTTCCGGTGTTTCCATCGATGATTTCATCTCGGCGTATTCTTCTGCTTTGGGCGAAGGCTGGGATTTCTTAGACTTTGCCCCTTCCATGGCTTGGATAACTTCTTCGATTACCTTTTCAGGCTTCTCCCACCAGTCCAGACTCCAAACGCGATGAATATTCCAATGCAATGATTTCAGCACACCTTCTTGCACCACGGCCCGATCCCGGGCCGTCTTCGCGTTCCGATAGCGTGGCCCGTCGCAAAGTATACCCAAAATATAGGTATGGGGCTCTTTTGGGTTTACGACGCCAATATCAATACGATATCCGGAGCAGCCCACGGCCAATTGTACTTCGTAACCTTTTTCCTTCAGCGCTTCTGCCAACTGACGCTCCATGCCCGAGGGTTCGGCAATATCTACATCGCTAGGAATCGGCAGAGCGCTCTTGCCCTTCTGTGCAAAAGCCAAAAATGCTTTGAGGCCAGCCACGCCTTCCGATCGTGTTCTAGAAAGATCGATGGCATCCGCATAAAAGGAAGAGAAAACCTTCATTTCGTATCGGGCGCGCGTGACCGCCACATTCAATCGCCGCCAGCCTCCCTCGCGATTCAAGGGGCCGAAATTCAAACTGATCTTGCCGTTCTCATCGGGCCCGTAGCAAACGGAGAACAAAATAATATCCCGTTCATCTCCTTGAACATTTTCCAGGTTTTTGATGAACAGCGGCTCTTCCGCTTCCATAGCGCGTCTTTCAAGATCAGGATCCTCCCTAAATCGATCGCTGAGCAAGTCTTCAATCAGGTTTTGCTGCACCGAGCTAAAAGTTACGACGCCCAAACTGCGACCTGAGTTTTCGGGATCTTTTAGCCGCCGCTCAATCTCGTCGACGATGGCCTTGGCTTCGACGCGGTTCTGACGAGTCTTTCCAATATCGTAGTGACCATTGACCCGCTCCAGGGAAACTTTCGAGGCCATATCATCTATGGATGGAAAGGTAAAGAGCCTGTTCTCATAATATTTTGCGTTCGAAAAAGCAATGAGGCTTTCATGCCGGCTTCGATAATGCCAACGTAAGTAGCGAGAAGGCATCGAAAGTGCGAGGCAATCGTCGAGAATGCTTTCCAGATCCTCCGTGATGCTTTCCTCATCCTGATGGGAACTCGTAAAGAAGGATGTCGGAGGCATTTGCTTGGGGTCGCCAACTACAATCAGACTTTTTCCACGGGCTATGGCCCCCACCGCCTCGAACGTAGGCATCTGCGAGGCTTCATCAAATATCACCATGTCAAAGGAAGTCTTCTGCGGATCAAAATACTGTGCGACCGATAGAGGACTCATCAGCATACATGGGGTAAGCCTTGGAAGGAGGGTTGAAATCGAATCAAATAAATTTCGGATGCTCAACCCTCGGCCTCTGCTTCTAATGGCCCGAAGGAGGATGCCGACTTCTGAGTTTCGGTGGGCTTCTTGGGTAAAGTTGGGAACCCTGCTTGCCAGGCGCGCAAACAGTTCCTCCTGGCTCTGCCTCTCGAACTCATGGCTAATCTGCTGAAATTCTGAAACCTTATGCTCGAAAAGATCACTATTAAACCGGTTCAAACTGGGGAATTCACTCATTGCGTGTTCCGCTACTGCCTTATACAGCGCCTTCTCATACTGGAGTCGCAAATCAGGCAATCCAGACTCGGCCGCCTCCACGAGTATTTCCATGCCTTGATCCAGCGCCCTGTCGCGAATGCCGGTCCATATGGTCCAATTTCGAAGCCGATCCCAGTGGGCCAAAACCTTTTGAAGCTGTTCGATCTGGACCTTTGGCCATTCCGCTTCCCCTTCCCGACGAAACAGATCGGCGCCCACCAGCGACACCAGTTCCTTCTCTTTCGCCTCGGCCGCCTTCCATTGCTCTATCCTCTGGCGCCATCCCTGTTCATGCATCTGGATAAATTGGCCTGTGCCTTCAGGAAATGAATCCGCCAGTTGCGATCTCCAACGCGCGGACTCTTTCGGACCCAGCAGGGTCGTGATCGTCGTGAGGGTTTTCCCTACCTTTTCAATCGCCGCCTCCCATGCATCCCAATCCGAATCCGCTCCCTTCCACAACCAGCCCATCCAGGATGCCACCTCTTCTGCCGATTCCACCGCCTGTTTCTCCTTCTGATAATCCATCAGAATCTGCAGGGATTCGGGCAGGGATTCTTCCTGCCATGCTCCTGGCAAAGCGTAAGCTCTTAGCGTAGTCCTCAACTTCCTTTGTCCCAAATACCGGGGCAAAAACCATTTTTGCTCCGCGATATTCCAGGCATGATACAGCGCTTCTCCGTCAAGCTGCAAGACGCCGGGGCGAAACTGCCTCAGGAGTACTTCTTTTTTGGATTGCAGTTTTCGCCCCCGGGCGATCAGCTCGTGAACATTTTCGAGATCCTGCTTGGGTGATCGGAGGTTGAAAAGCGTAACCGGCAAATCAGGCAGGGGTAGAAGTTCTTCAACCAGGGCATGGAGCTTTTCTGGATTGGAGCGGTATGCCTTTCGATCTTCGAGCAACAAAGTGGACAGGTAAGACTTCCATCCAGCATCTAGGTGTTCCAGATCGGCCAGATAAGATGCTAGGCTTTTCTGGATTTCATCCCTTAGCTGTGGCGTATACTCTTTTAATTTTATGCCGGCTAAAGGGTGGTCGATGGGGCGTCCCACCTGCTTGAGAATCACCTCCATTTCCGAAACCAGATGCTCCCAAACCTGCCGCTGATCCCGAGAAATATTGGCCATCACTGAAGAGGGGAGTCGAACACTCAATTCCTGATCCGCCAATTCGCTAAAACCCACGATCGCGTCGTAGAGCGACAAACCTACCGGCCAGACCTTATGTAAGGCATCCACGTAGGCATTCAGTTCCTGGCGGAGTTGTAGCAATCGATCCGCCCGCTGCTGAAAATAATTGGGGGTTTGGGGTCCGGTTACCTGGGTGGCTTTCTCCAGCTGTTCCAGCACCGAGGATTTGGTGGCCTTATTGGAGTGGAGCTCAAGGCAGAATGATCCCAGCCCAATGCTTTCCAGTCGCTTCTGTACAACTTCCAGGGCAGCCTTCTTGGAAGCCACAAAAAGCACCCGCTTGTTTTGATACAAGGCGGCGGCAATCATATTGGTAATCGTTTGCGATTTTCCCGTTCCCGGAGGGCCATGCAAGACAAAACTTTTCCCCTCCATACTGCTGAGTATGGCTTCCAGCTGGGAGGAGTCGGTGGCGATCGGTAAAGGAAGGGAAGAGGGGTGAATGGCCTGGTCAAGGTCTCGCTGCTCTTCGGGTTCTTCCAGCCATTGCAATTGATGCTGAACCAGGCTGTCGACCACTTTATGACTCAAAATATGGTCTCGGTTATTCCGAATATCATTCCAGAGGATAAACTTGCTAAAGGAAAATATGCTTAGGTAAACAGAGTCTTCGACATCCCAGCGCGCTCTGCCCATAATGGCTCGGCGCACATGGGCGAAGACAGCCTCGACATCCACGCCGTTATCATCCTCGGGCAGCTTATCAAGGCCGGCGATCTCAAGGTCAAAATCCTGCCTCAACTTTTCTAACAAGGTCACGTTTAATAAAGGCTCTTCCTCCGTGGTCTTCAATACATATTCCGATCGGGCTGTATAGCGATCAAGACGCACCGGGAGCAGTAGGATGGGGGCCAGCCGCGGCATCGTTGCCTGGTCGGACTCAAACCATTTTAAGAGTCCCATGGCCAGATAAAGTGTATTGGCCCCATTCTCTTCTATAGAAGTTCGCGCGGCGCGATATAAGCCTTTTAGCTTACTGTCTAGATCCGCCTTATTATCATAACTCCTTAGTCGCTTTTTGGCGAGCTCCTCCTTTGCAAGCTCTACAATCGGGTCTCCATGATGTTTCGCCTGATACTGGGACTCGCTGCGAGCAGACGAATCCCAGTCCTGGGCTCGGGGGAAGAGCTTTATTCCCTCTCCCATTGCCAGGGCATCTTCTAATTTCGCGGGATTGACGCCTGGAAAATGAATCACGTTTTTACGCATCCGCATGTTAAGAAGACTGTTACGCAAGGTTAGATCCAGGAGCTTTCTACTCCACATCTGGGGCCTATCCCAAGACTCCTCTTTTTTTTCTGCGGCGGTTATGATTTGACCAAGCGGCTGAGGCACTCCGATGTTCCGTCGAGTCTCAGGATCTACGGGCTCAAGTTTCCCATCCAGTCGATCCATAGATAAGGGCAGCGGACGAATCCGGGTCGTTCGGGCCCTATGAACATCGATAAACAAATGAAAAGGCGTCCCGTCCCCCATCTTTCTATGGCCCATCCTTACCGCTTCGTCAAAACTTTGAGCGGTCCCTTTATTCATGGCCGTCGCTTCTACCAGGGTAATCTCGTGGATCCCTTCGGCCATACGCTTGGTCAGCAAGGTTGGTTCATCATTCACGGCATCTGGAAAATCCTCCTCAATCAGCCAGCCTCCAACAAAAGCGTGGCCTTCGACCATAACAATCAATGGTCGGATGTCCACGGCCTCCAGGCAAGCGGCATAAAGCAGGGACATATCTAGGCAGTTACCGATCCGCTGAGAAAGCACGGTATCAACCAGGCGTACACGTTGCCCCTGTGATTCAAAAGAAGCGGGCGCGGGGCAATAAAGAATTTCCAATTCGGCAATGGCCTCATATATGGCAGCCATTTGCTTTCTAACGCGGTCCGGGTCCAAGCTTTGGTACCCGTCAAACGATGGATTTCCCGTCCAGGTTTCCAAAAAATGCGAGGCCCGCAC
>CAZYEZ010000036.1:13425-16436 GCA_964646775.1 uncultured Chitinophagaceae bacterium
AGAATGGAGGAGATCTCCCGATGGTTAGGCGTGATAAAAGCCACCAGCATCTCGGGAAGAATTCCCAAGCCATGCCATTGATCATAGGCTAGGATATCCAAGGGGTATCGGTCCGAACAAAGGACTTCTTCTCCCTTCGTTACTTGGATGATTAGGTGAGCCGCCATGCGCTCTGTCAGATCCATTAATCGCGCTGGCTTCCATTTCATATCGATCTGACTCCATTCGATACGCGCCCCCGCTGGAATAGATTCAACGGGTACTTCCCACGGGTCCGCAAAGTCGGGCTCGACCAAAATTTTGAGCGATAAATTCTCTAGGTTCGCATGGCTCGTATTTTCTATCGTCAGACTCCTTATTACCGGAACCTCATTTTGCTGCAAAGCCAGATGAAGTACGGGATGGTAGGACAAGTTCGGCTTGATCATCTACGGCGCGTATTTCGGTGAGTGCAGTCAAACAATGTAACAAACATTTATCAACTGGAAAAGTCCTTCTTTTACAGGAAACAAAGAAAGGGATTCTCCATATTCCCCGATTGAACAATGCAGAATCCTTATATTGGAACTCATGATCGAGGTTACCTGTGCCGTTATAAAAAACCAAGACCGTTGGTTAATCTGTCAACGATCCGAATCCATGGACCTTCCTTTGAAATGGGAATTTCCCGGAGGAAAGCGAGAAGGCCATGAATCGATGGTCGACTGCCTTCGACGAGAAATTCTCGAAGAACTCAACCTCGATATAAATATCCTAAGCCCTCTGGTTCCTGTTCAACATTCCTATCCCGCCTTCACCATTAAACTCCATCCTTACCTTTGTCGACTAAAGTCTGGCAAGCTCGTACCTCGGGAACATAGACAGGTCTTATGGGTAAGCACTTCGCAGCTCAGGGATTTCGACTGGGCCCCGGCGGATATTCCCATCCTAAAAGAGTTAGAAAACCTATGAAATCGGGCATCTACGAATCCCTAATCACGGAGGCCATACGCCAAAAGATCAATGTGCTGGACCTCAGTCAAACAATGGTTTCTGAAGTGGAAGTGGAAAAGGACCGCATCACAGAAGTATTAGTTCGCCATTTGCAAGATTCCATACAGAAAGCCTTTCTCCACATTCGGGGCAGCAAGGACATCACTGCTAAAGAAAGATGGGAGATCTGCCATCGGCTGCTTTTGTGGCTGCAAACGGAAATCCAAGACTATCCCTTTACAGAAGACCTGATTGAATGGCCCGCCCGGGTCCTGCGCGCAGTATTTCACCGCATGGACGCTCATTATGGACCCGCAGAGCTAAATCTAGAGAAAATAACCCCCAGCACCGGACTAATCCGCAGTACACTTTTTGTGGGTGGCGGCACCTATAGCCTAGAAACCGAACTAAAGAAAGAAATTCGGTCGGCCAACAAGATTGATCTGCTCATCTCGTTTATCAAATGGAAAGCTGTGGTCATTCTTAGAGAGGCATTTAAAGAGTTCGCCGAACGCGGCGGCCGCCTAAGGCTCATTACTACTACGTATATGGGTGCGACCGATGCCAAGGCCATCGAAGCACTTTCTCAGATTCCCGGTGCGGAAATTAAAGTGTCCTACAATACACAAAATGAAAGGCTGCACGCCAAAGCTTACCTGTTTCATAGAGACTCTGGGTTCACCACCGCCTATATTGGATCTTCCAACTTTTCCCGATCCGCCTTAACCGATGGCCTGGAGTGGAATATGAAAGTCACCTCTAAAGAGACGCCCCATATCATCGACCAGTTCCGGATGACTTTCGATAGGTACTGGGCTCAGAACGAATTTGAACCTTGTCGGGAGCCTTCCGATTTTGATCGTCTCAGACGGGCACTGGGGGCCAACCGCCGAGGCGGGCAAGAAGCAAAAAGTCAATTGTTTTTTGATCTTCGTCCCTATCATTATCAGTCAGAAATCCTTGAAAAGCTTCAGGTAGAAAGGAAGGTGCATGGGCGATTCCGCAACCTTGTCGTGGCGGCTACCGGAACGGGAAAAACCATCATTTCTGCCTTTGACTTTAAGTCTTATATCCAACAAAATACGGACGCCCGTTTTCTTTTCATTGCTCATCGCATCGAAATCCTCAAACAGGCCCAAGGCATTTTTCAACACGTCCTAAGGGATAACAACTTCGGTGAGCTGCTCGGTGACGGGAACATTCCAGAACAGGGCAAGCAGGTTTTTGCGACGATTCAGACCCTGGCCAATTTGATTGAAGAGGGCCGGTTCCATCCCGATGACTTTGACTACCTCGTCATTGACGAGGTGCATCATGCCCAAGCATCCAGCTATCAAACCGTGATTCAATTCTTTAAGCCGAAAATCCTTCTGGGCCTCACCGCCACCCCGGAGCGGGCAGACGGCAAATCGATTCTTCCAGATTTTGAAGATCATATCGCCGCAGAAATTCGTTTGCCTGATGCCCTAAATCGAAAGCTGCTCTGCCCTTTTCAATACTTCGCCGTTTCCGATTCCGTCGACTTGGATCAAGTAAGATGGGTACATGGACGTTATGACGCCCAAGAGCTGGAGCGACTTTATGTGGGCAATGATCGGCGGGTCAGGGACATTATCGATAACATAGGTAGGTACTGCCGGGACCTTCACGAGGTCATGGCCTTAGGGTTCTGTGTCAATAAAGCGCATGCCCGATACATGGACCAAAAGTTTCGGGAGGCGGGTCTCCGTTCTGCTTATCTGACCAGCGATAATTCCGAGGAGCGAAACGCCATTCGGCATCGGTTCCGCAACCGCGAGTTTCAATACCTCTTCGTGGTCGATATGTTCAACGAGGGCATTGATATTCCGGAAGTGGACACCCTTCTATTCCTGAGGCCCACTGAAAGTCTCACCATTTTCCTGCAACAACTTGGTCGGGGGCTACGTCTCCATGAAGGTAAAGAGGTTCTCACCGTCCTGGACTTCGTCGGTAACGCGCACGCCAACTATTCCTTTGAACCCAAATTGAGGGCGCTGATTGGCAAGACCAACACCTCC
>CAZYEZ010000037.1:0-16289 GCA_964646775.1 uncultured Chitinophagaceae bacterium
CTAGCAGAAAGTTAGATCCCCCCGGTTTATAGGCTAAATCCTATATAGGCACTTCGGTCTCAAAGTCTATTTCCGGATCAAACAACTTTGAAGGGTGAATCCGGAGACCCTTGGCAATTTCCAGAAAACTTGTCATGGTAAAATCCTTCTTCCCATTCTCAATTCTGGACAGATTTGCCTTGGTAATGTCGCAGCGTGATGCGACCTGATCCAGGCTCAAACCTTTCGCTTCGCGTATCTTTCTTAGATTCCGTCCTAGGCGGTGTAATCGCCGTTTGTCTCTCTCTTCTTTCATTGGAGGCTGGGATTAGAGACAATACCGGAAATCTTTTTAAAATTTTCGTTGCCTGATCTTGCAAACTACTGGTATGATTATGAGCATTTTACCAATACAGAGTAAAAATTTTTATCAATTTATTGCCCTATCTGACAATAAATTGACCTATTTCTACTATATTTGTTTCAAACTTCGGTTTTCATAGTGTGCAAATCCAACCGGAACTGCTGCTATGTTTTGCTGCGATTCTTCAGATCATATATCGAAGCATTCGCTTTGCATCTCGTCATAGAAACCTCGGAAATTTCATGCCAACGAGATCATAAGTAGAATGCCCGCGTCACGGCGCGGGCTCTCTTATTCGTTGGCGGGCCTCCGAGGGCCTCTATGACAATAAGCTGAGTTCCGCGCCTAATTTTTGAAGGTCGTTTCGGTAGCCCGCTACGGGATGTAAGGGAATCAATCGAAATTCTAGGAGTCGACCACAACCCTGGGATATTATTAACCAATAAATACGATTGAATATGCACCGTCATGTAGTGGGCCTGTTGGCCATGATGTTGAGCCTGGGACTTTCCCAGGCAACCTGGGGAATCCAAAAGGAGGAGATCCGAAAGTCGACCAGGTTTGAACCCAACGCCTGGTTTATGGAGAACAAAGGGCAAATAAAAGATCAGTTAGGCAGGGCTCGCATGGATATTGATTTCCGGCTGCGCGCCCATGGAGGTCTTTCAGTCTTTGTAAGCAACCAAGGCTTGACCTATCAGTGGTACTTCCCTGATGATTCCTTTACCTATCGCATGGAGGCAAAAATTTTGGGAGCAAACCCCCAAGCCACCTTTCATGCGGAACAAGCCCAATCCTACAAGGAAAATTATTACTTAAGCGGGCAATCACTTGAGGCCTCTTCTTGGTCTCGAATCGTTTACAAAGATATCTACCCCCAGATCGATTGGGTCATTTATAAGAAGGGGAATCAACTAGAATATGACTTCATTGTCCATCCGGGTGGCAATGTAAACCAAATTAAATGGGTATTTGAAGGGGCCGACCAGGTGGAGCTCGATGAACTGGGTGGACTGGTTGTGAGGACCCCGTACACAGAAATCCGAGAATCTGCTCCAGTAGCTTTTCTGGAAAATGAGCAGACCATTGATTGCCAGTTCATCTTGAATGGCGACACCTTGGGTTTTCAGGCACCTGTAGAGGGAGGATACCTTCGAATCGATCCCATTGTTAGCTGGGGAACCTACTTGGGAGGCAACCTTAACGACTTGGCCCATTCCGTGAAACGAAGTGTCGATGGCCATGTATATATTACCGGAGGCACAGCCAGTCTCCAAGATATCGCCACCACGGGAGCATATATGCAAAGCTATCAGGGTGGAACCGGAGGATTGCCCTATCAAGGCGATGCCTTTCTGGCAAAATTCGACTCTTTGGGCAACTGCCTTTGGAGTACCTATTTTGGAGGCACGGGCGAAGAGCAGGCCAACACCTTGGCCTTAGATGGCGACCACAGTGTCTATATTGCAGGGTTCACAAGAAGTAACAGCGGTCTTTCGACTCCAGGGGCGCACCAAGCCAGCCTGGCAGGTGGGGCAGACGCTTTTCTTGCAAAATTCCGGGCGGATGGGACCCTGAATTGGTCAACCTATTACGGGGGGACGGGCGACGAAAGTCTATGGATTACGCTCAGCGCATCACCCGGAGGTCCGGTATATTTGGGCTTTCCAACGAACAGCACGGCGGGTATCGCCAGTCCAGGAACGCACCAGGAATTGTTTGGCGGATTTATGGATGCCGGATTGGTGCAATTTGATTCAAGCGGGGCCTTTCAGTGGGGAACCTACTTTGGAGGGACGGGAATGGATGTTCCCTTCCAACTACGCGTAGATGAATTCGGGCATTTATACGTGGCCGGATTTACGGGAAGCACAACCCAGATTGCCGGTTCGTCCAGCCATCAGGGAACCCATGGTGGCGGGGACGATGGATTTCTTGCAAAATTCAATGATCAAGGATCGGTAATCTGGTCTACCTATTATGGAAGCACAGGGTCAGATCGGTTCACGGCGGTCTACCCTGTGGGCGACTCCGCCGTCTATTTATTGGGCAGCACGAACTCCTCTACAGGCATTGCCACGGCTGGAGCTCATCAAACGAATCTGGCGGGTGGCGAGGATGCCTTCATCGTTAGATTAGACACGGCGGGGCAAAGAGCGTGGGCGACTTATTTCGGAGGCCCAAGCGGCGACAATGCAACGCCCAGTTTAGCCCTAGGTGCCCATGGCGACCTATATTTCGGTGGTCTGACTCAGAGCACAAGCGGGATCGCCAGTTCTGGTGCCATATATCAAACCATCCAAGGTATCCCCGATGCAATGCTCGGCCGTATTACGCAACAAGGCCAGCTGGTTTGGTCGACTTACTTGGGTGGACCGGGTATCGATGTGATCCAAAGCATGGACGCTGACCCTTACGGATATCTATACCTATGCGGAGAGACGACCAGCGGAACGAATATCGCCGACAGCAATGCTCATCAGTCGAGTTTTGGTGGGGGGTATCGCGATGCCATGCTGATGGCCATAGCGGACTGTGACACCCCAGCGACCCCAGGTATCATCACCGGACCTGCCGCTCCCTGTCGTGGGCAAGCCGTCACCTATATGGTGTCTCCCGTTATTGGCGCCGAAAAGTATATCTGGACTTTGCCTCCAGGCTGGGTCGGATCCAGCCAGTCAAACCAAATCACGGTTTATCCAGGCAGCCAGCCAGGCACCTTGTCGGTACAGGCACAGAATTACTGCCTTTCCAGTCCTGCCTCCTCGATTCCTGTGCAGCCGGCCATCATCGCCCAGATATCTGTGAGCGGTGACGATAGAATATGCCCGACCGACAGCGTGGAACTTGTCGGGGTGCCGGGAGCGGATGCCTATATTTGGTATCACGAGGGAGTCCCTATATCATCAGATTCTTCTATATTTGTTCAGGACTCCGGCCGCTACCAGTTAATTGTATCCGGACTGGGTTGCACCGACAGCTCCGCTTATTTCGATTTGAAACATTGGCCCATGCCCCAGCCCTCGATTCAGTACGATGGCACCCACGTCTCCACAGACCAGGGCTTTACCTCTTATCAGTGGTACTTCAATGATCAGATCATAACCGGCGCAAACCAGTACCAGTGGAAGCCGGTTGCAAACGGAAAATACCGGGTTGTCGTTACCGATACCAATGGTTGCGAGAATAGTTCTTCCATATATCCCTTAGGGATTCAAGACCCAGGATTGGCTGGCATAAAAGTTTTTCCCAATCCTGTTTCCGGAGATATTCAAATTCATGGACTTGACGCCTACCAAGGAAGCCTGACGCTCATTAACGCAAATGGACAGACGATATGGACTCATCCGCTGCAGCCCAAGGTTTCCATGGACGCGGTCCAACCGGGGCTCTATTGGATTATTATTCGGGATCATAGAGGCCGCAGGCTTCATTCCCAGACTTTGGTGAAAGATTAGAGGGAATCTTTCAACCAGGGAGTCGGTACTCTTGCCGACTCCTCTTTTATATAAACCCTCGACGCCTTCTCGCCCTTCCTGCTTCCCTTCGACTTCTTGTATTTACCACTTTCCATTTAAGGTCTGTACTATGTGCTCATCGATACATATATCCTGGAAAACCATCGGAAAATGGAAACCCCTATTCTCCCTATCCATTCTCCTTATTGGCTTGCTCTCTCTCCAGTCTTCTGCGCTCGCTCAAGGGAAAGAAGGCCCATGGTTATTTGGTGACCGTCATGCCATTGCTTTCTTTGGCCCTATGCCGAGCACCTATACCATGCCAAATAACGGCGGAGGACCGCCCTATTTGACTCACGAATATTCGGCAACGGTCTCCGACTCCTCCCATAAGCTTAAATTCTGGGTAAAACTGCATTACGGAAGTAGCTATCAAGCGCCTCAGTTCATCAATGTATTCAATGCGCTGGGCCATCCCATGAAACATGGAGAGCTGTTGAGTGATCGAATAAGTTCTGGCAGCCCCCTTATTGTGCCAGACCCGGGCAATATAAACCAGTATTATATCTTCTACATCAAAGAAGGAAGTCTTCATTTTTCCGTGGTGGATATGTCAAGGAATGCCGGCCTGGGTGAAGTCATCCCTGAACAGAAAAACATTCGGTTAGGAGACCGGGGGCGACTCATTGATCAAAAGCTCATGGCGATCCCCTCCTGCCGAGGCGTGTGGATCCTCGTTCGAGATCGAAACGCGGCCGCCTTCCTATCCTACCATTTGACGAGCGATGGAATCGGCTCGGAACCCGTTTACTCATACGAGGGAGCACTCCCCGCCGACTATTATGGAAATGTTTCTGCCAGCGGAGCGCGAAATGGACATATGCGCGCTTCCCCCGATGGAAAATGGATTGCCGTGGCCAGCAATCAGGAATTCCGAACCCCAGCAAAAGGCGGACTCGAAATTTTTCCATTTCACCCTTGCAGTGGGAGCTTGGGTGCATCTATTTTGCTGGATACGGTCTCTTACTATGGCGTATGCTTCTCCGCCGACAATAGTAAATTATACGCCACCGCTTATTATGAGCGAACGCTTTATCAGTTCGACTTAAGTCTTCAGCAGCCATCCCTGATTCGAGCTTCCAAAACCCCCATTTTCTTCAACCCCAATTGGGGGCTTCCAATTCCCCACGCCTTCCGAATGGGGGCGATCAAGCGCAGCCCATCAGGCAAGCTCTTTATCGGCAACAATAGCTGTCAATATGCGCCTTCTTTTGCCAATGCGCTCCATGTAGTACACGAGCCCAATGCAGCCGGACTCAATTGCCAGGCTCAGCTCAATGCTGTTCCCCTGCCCTATTGCTCGGGCCTCGAACTTCCTGCAGACTTCGTACTTCCCGGCAAGCCAGATAGTCTAATCCTCCCTACCATAGGTATGGAAATCTGCTTTAAGGACAGCTTTTTTCTCCAGGCACCGGAAGGCGGTGATTGTTATCTCTGGACAGATGGCTACGCAGGCCGTAGCCGCTGGATTCACCAATCCGGCACCTATGTCGTGCAGTATTTTGATACATCCTGCCGCTGGGTACAGCAGCCTTACGCCATCAAGTTTACTCCTATTCCGAAAGTAGATGGCCAGTTGTTCTCCTGCCCGGGTGGCCAAAGCGGATATTTAAGCCTGGATACGGCGAACAGCTTGATCCAAAGGGCCCAATGGTTTAATGGTAACGGAGCCCCGATCATACCACTTGTCGGAAAGCCACATACCATTGTCGATCTGGATACGGGAACCTACTACCTGTCACTGCACAGCGAAAGTTGTGATACCATGCTCACATTCCGAGTTGCTCCCATGCCTATGCCGAATGTCGAATTTGAAATCCCATCCCAGTATTGTTCTGGACAGCCGCTGACCTTGCAGTCGCCGCATGAGGCTCCTGTAATGCAATGGTTTGTAGATCAGCGGGCGCTGGAAGGGAACGCACCCACCTGGACTCCCCCTAGCCCCGGTACCTATCAGATAAAACTTCGCGCTCAAAATGCAGAAGGCTGTATGGATAGCCTCCTTCAATCCATTTTTGTCGAAGACTTCCGTATTCGACTATCTGCCTCGGATACGGTTATCACCAAAGGGGCACCCTATTCCCTGCGGGTAAGTGCGAATCTACCTTTTGAAGTCATAGATTGGTCTCCTTCTCATCGATTCCCGGACGCCCGCGGAAACGAACAGGTCGGTATCATGGACAGCACGCATCTCGTAAAAGTCTGGGCCCGCACACCACAGGGTTGCCGGGACACCACGTCTCGATGGCTTTATGTTCGCCCCCAGTATTATTTACCAAACGTGTTCAGTCCGAATGGCGACGGATTAAACGACCGTTTTGGTCCTGTTAGCTGGGGCCCCATTTTATATATCCATCGCTTTGAGATTTACAACCGCTGGGGAGAACGGGTCTACCAATACAGCGGTGCAGGCTCCCCTCAATGGGATGGGACCCAAAACGGAGTGCCCGTGACCATTGGTACCTATGGATATCTTTTAGACGTAGAAGCCATCGATGGAACACGGACCTTCCAAAAAGGAGATGTGACCTTGATTCGGTAAAGGCGGAGAGGTTTCATTCACCGCTCTTAAAATCACCAAAGCCACGAAGAATCGTGGCTTTGGCTTTCTTTGATCAACCAAAGGGGAGGGCAGCCTCCCCCATTCTCTTTGCTAATCTTCCTTGGTAAATCGGCGAACTTCCCGTCTGCCTTCGGCTTCCAAATAAAGTTGATAGGTACCTGCCGGCAGATGGGGCAGATGGATATCTACCAGGAATCGGCCGTTCACCGGATGTACTTCTGTCTCAAATACCCATTGGCCGAGCGCATTGGCTACGCGAAGGCGCATGGGTGAGCGAGCGCCCGGTACCTCCCCTTCAACGCGGAAGCGACCGGTGTTCGGATTCGGGTATAGATTCCAAGAAGTCGAGAGGATATCTTGGTCAATGGAATTAACATCTAAAACCTTCCCAATAGCCAACACATTACTGAATACATTTTCCGGCACGGCGCAGTCCAAGCTGCTTACCATCATTACGGAAATCTCATCTTGATCTCTAAGTCCGGTGGCCAGATAGGTGACCCCTTGCTCTCCGGCAATTGGATTCCCATTGCGCAGCCACTGGAAGTGAGGATTGGTACCTTCATGACGCGGCAGAGCAACAAACCGAATCTGCGCTGCGCTGATCACTTCCGCTCCGATCTCCACCTCTGGGTTTACCTGGGCCACGACATTTACTTGCATCGGATTCGACTCCACAGGGAATACGCAATACTCGCTGCTTTGCATCTCTAGGCTTACGAGGTCGCCGTCGAGCAGGGTACGGGTTTCCAAAGTGGGCATGGTATCTCCTACAGACTCCAACCCATTCACATACCACTGGAACTTAGGAGCGGCCCCGGGTAAGGTAAAATGCCCGCTAAAGTGGAATGCTTCCCCTTCACAAGCCACCGAATCTGGGCTCACCGACAAAGCAATGGTTGCATGGCGGACGGTATACATATTCATTGGCAAGCTGTTGCTGTATGCCTGACTCGGATCAGGACAGCGCAGACTGCTTTCCATGATACAGTCGATCACATCCCCTTGACTCAGATTTCCGGGATTTATGTACTGAGCCTGGTTAGCACCCGCAATGGGCTGCCCGTTAATTCTCCACTGATAATTGGGGCTGAGACCTCCGTGAACCGGGGTGGCATCAAACACGATGGGCAAGCCAATACATCCATGAAGACCATGGTCTGATTCAATGCTCACCGATGTTTTCGAGTAAGGTATGGTCAGCACGGTTTCGGGCGCACTAGCTGCTTTTGGAGAAGCAGGACAGTAAATGCCGCTGGTGATCTCCACAGAGATCTGATCTCCATTCTGCAGACCTGTAGCCGTATAGGTGCTGCTATTGGTTCCTACGGGGATTCCATTACGCAGCCACTGCCAGCTGGGGGTACCGGCATTAGATGCTACCCCGGTAAACAGTCGGCTTCCTCCTACACATAGCGTATCCTGATCTGCAACAATGGTCACCGTTGAAGCAGGATAGGTATTTAATACCACGGCAGAAGTATAGACGGTATCGCACTGGCCAAAAACAATGGCCCTATACCGATATCCATCCATGGCTGCGGAAACACCCGTGATTTGCAGCACATTGGAATCCGTGCCTATGATCCCTAATGTACTGGACAATGGGGTCCAAGCACCTCCTGTTTCGTGCTCCCACTGGTAACCTAAAATGGTACCCGTCGCTTCGAGTTCAAAACTGATATCGGAACCATAGCAAGCTTCCCGATGGACGGGTGCTTGAGTGATTTGTATTAATTCATAGACGGAGAGGGTATCGCTGGCCTCTACTTTCTCTGGCCTTGGGCAAGCCAGGCTGCTTGCCATCTCCACGGTTATCAGATCTCCATCTTCCAAGCTTGAGCTCGAGAAGCTGGGGCTTGAGGTACCGATGGGCGTTCCATTCCTTCTCCACTGATAGACCGGACTGGTTCCAGCATCTCCCACGGTGGTCGTATAGGTAACCAGGGTGCCTGGACAAATACTTCCTTGGGGGGTGCGAGTGAGGGCAATCTTGGGGCTATCGATGGCCTTGATCTCGATTTCAAAATCCCGGGCGGGGCCTTGGCAGCCATTGGCCTCTGCCCTTACTTGAATTTGGGCATAGACGGAAGTTGTGCCGGGGTTATGACTCGTAAATGCGGGCAGGTCGCCTTGATCACTAGCCGCTAAGCCCACCGAAGTAAGGCTATTGGTCCATGCAAACTGAGCGCCTTGTACCGCACTGCTGAAGATCACTGGATCGGTAAGCACACCATGACAGTAAGCTAGGTCAGGCAAGCTGTCAACAATAGGCGTGGGGAAAACAACAATATAGAAGGTGTCGCTTCCACCCGAACATCCTAATGCCTGTGCGGTAACAATAATCTGTGCCGTATCTATATCGACTCCCAGGTTGGATGCAACGAAGGACGAGATGGGCCCCGATCCAGAAGCGTCAAGGCCGATGGAGGGAAGATTATTGGTCCACTGATAGGTCGTATTGGGTGTTGCCGAAGAGAAGCTGATGTTCGGGACGGTTCCTTGATTACAAACAGAGAGATCGGCAACGGGATTGGGCTTCGGACTGGGGTTGACCCGAATCTCAAAGTGTCGCTCTGAGCTTTGGCACCCTTCCGCGGTTCCACGAACGGTGAACACAGAGTTGATCGCCGAAGCGCCGTTGTTGACCGCCCGGAACCCTGGGATAGAATCTACCCCTGAACTGGCGGACAGACCCAGGGTCGCATTGTTTTGGCTCCATGTATACTGAGTACCGGATACCGTGCTGGAAAAATGAATCGGCAAGACCGTATCTCCCGGACAGAACACTTGATTGGGAATGGTCGCAAGAGCCGGGCGGGGTTTTACGGTGATCGTGAATGAATCTACATCTCCATAGCAGCCGTTTAGTTCCCCCTGGTAACGGATGGTCGAGACTTCAGGCAATACGGTGGCGTTCTGCGCCACAAAGGCTTCCACCGAATCGATTCCCGAAGCCGGAATTCCGGTCGCCGTATTGTCATTATACCAGTGAACTTGCGCACCCACTGTGGAACTTGAAAAATAAATGGTTGACATTGGATCCAAAGGACAGGCTGAGGTATCTACCATGGGATCAGCCAAAATCTCCATGCCCTGGACAATGATAAAGGTGTCAACATCTCCCATACACCCTTCGAGCATAGGCCGCACTTCAAAAACTAGGGTATCAGGCAAGGATGAGGTTTGTGCATTACGCAGTCCCGGAATGGAATCCGTTCCGGAACTGGGGTACCCTGTATGGGTATGCACGGTAGACCAGAGGAATGAATCAGCCTGCCCAGTGAAGACCACCGCATGGAGGCTATCGCCAAAGCAGACATAAGCCGGGCTGATGCTTTGAACTTCTGGCTCAATCGTCCAAACCTCCACTTCACCGTCCATATACACCTGATCACAGGAAGCGGACGGCCAGTGTGCGCTCACCACGAAACGGCCCGAATCAGCCACGGGCGCAAAGTCCTTGGCCGCGCCATTACCTATGAGTGAGTCTATCAGCTGCGTTGAATCCTTCCATAAGTAATAAACGAAGTCCAGTTCGGTGGATGACAAAGAGATGATCGAACCCAAAGAGGTCGGACAATGGCCACCACTGCTTTGAACAGTGATGATTTGGGGAGCGGGAAGGATATCGATCGTGGTCGACGAAGGAGTTCCCACCATAGCTGGGTTGCTGGCGGCAAGCCGAATTCGGTATCCTGACCCAGCCGGAATGCTATCGGCTATATAAACAGGGATGGTCCCCGTTGCCTGAACGGTCGGCAGAGATCCAATAACCACCGCATTAGTAAAGTCGCCTGTGGAATCAGAAAGCTGCACTTCGACGATGTTCCCGGGTTGAAAACTCACCAGGTCCAACTGATAGTCAATCGATCCGGCTGATTTCTGACAGAAAATACTATCCTGGATTTCCGGATCAAGGCAGGCCTTCACAAATGAAATCTCGGCAGTTTGGGTGGTATCACAAGGATTGGTGGCCTTAACCCGAACCAATCCCGAAGTTGCTGTCGGAGAAACGCCTACGGTAATGTTTCTTGTGAATTGACCAGAAAGGATCCCTAGTCCAGCAGGTAACTCCCAATGATAATGGGTGGCACCCGGCACGGAATCCACCGAATAGGAAATGGTTGTTTCATCACAAACGCTGGTAGGACCAGTAATCGGCGATATACTGTCAATGTCCGGGTACACTTTCGGGGAAACAGGAATCGTTAGACTGGTCGTTCCGCAAACCCCTGTCCCTGTAACCGTATATACTTGAGGAGTCGTTAGATTAGCGAGCACGGAAGTGCCCAGATGAGTATTCAACCCGGTCTGAGGAGACCATACCCATTGATCATAGCCCTCTGTATTGGTAAGCTCGATGGGTATTGATAGGCCCACGCAGGAAGGGATTGAATCTCCGGGTGCAAATCCAACATCCTGCGATACAAGTCCAATAGAAGTCAGGTCAAGCGCTTGGTTAAGATCGGAGGCACTAAGTACATAAGCATATGAAAAAACAACGCTGTCTTGAGGAGCGATGTCCCCAAATTTAAAGGCGATGGAGATCGCCACGTCTTGATTTACCAGAGTACCGGAATCCAGTACCCCCCCAATTGCATTCCAAATCTGGGAAGCACTCCGAATATTAAACCCGCCTATAGAAACCCTTGCTCGACAATCTCGGGACCCTAGGCCCAAGTACATACCGTAAGTATCTCCAACCGCAGAAGCAAGCGCTGTATTTGACGGATTTGGATTCTGGGATACAATCGTATTCGTTGTCTTATGGTCGCGGGTCCAATCAAACTCCTGATCTGGATCTACATTTCGATAATAGAAAACATCTTTCGCTACGTTGGTCCCAATATTCTTCATCACCACATCGGTAACGATATATAAGCCATTCATTGGCACATAAGTCCTCGATTTGATCGAGATGCCTGCTCCGATTCCTTCCCAGGTTGCGGAAATCTGCCCTCCGGTATTGGAGTAGTCTGTAATAAAGCCTGGAATCTGGTTAAAATTACAAATCAGATTATTCGAGTAATTATTGCCGTTTACCTCAATGCCAAACCCTTCTTCAGGTGTTCCAGGCATAAAGTAGTCGCCAGAGTATGGGGGATTTCCAGTCGTCCATCCGGTTTTGTCTGCATCCGCAATAAACCCTAAACGTTTCCCTTGAGTGACATATCCATGCGGGGCAACTACGTTGGAACCGAAAGTTCCACAGGGGCCAATACCCAATTCGACGAATGAAGTCTTTATAAACGCATTACTGTTGACCAATTGGCCCTTACCCGAAGTCGGGATAAACAATCCGAGCAGGCACAAAAGCCCCAGCGCCCAATATTGCATGTTTGAATCCTTGCGTATCATTTGTTTGAAATAATTAAAAGATGTTTAATTGTTAATCCCCTTTTTGTTTTTTTATGAAATCAGGCTGCACCGAAATTGTCGATATCAAAATATATGCTATGTCATATATATGGTGACTTATCTTAAAAATCTGCGTTTTTATTGAACTCTTCTTATCGTTAGCTTAGACAATTATAAATTATATACATGTTTACATTTAGTCAAATTTTCAATTTTTCCTTACTAAAACATGTTTTATAAAAAATATTCTTTAGTTAGAATTTGAGCAAACATAATTGCAAACCTCATGATCTCCAAGTTTCCATGGATCCGCATTTTCTGGATTCTCAAAATGGAGATCCGTTGAAATAGTGCTAAAACGTGCACAGGAAATGCAATTGATATACGATGCTCTGATTACCAATACAATGCATATCCTCTTTTTCAGACTAGAAGGAAGGGCGCCGTTCAAGCCAAAAAGAATAATTTCTTTTGTGTTTTGATCTCTGGGAGCAAGTCTTCGTCATCTTCCCTTCAGCAGCGATGGTGGAAAATCAAACAGGATTGAATAGAAGACGAGCGTTCAACACCCATTTAAGCGGGCGCATGGTATGGCAAGTATGCGACGGCAATGAAAGCAGAGAATAGGCCTTTCGAATCGGCTAAAGCGAAGAGGCTTAAGCTTTGCCAAAGCAATAGAATGGATGTGTTCGTATTGGGAGAACTAGAAAATCGCGGAAAACAAAAGCTGTCGAACTTATCAGCCACCGTACTGCTGTGCATAATACTGCCTATAAGCGCCGCTGGTCACTTCCCGAAGCCAATCTTCGTTCTCCAGGTACCAGTCGACGGTTTTCGCCAAACCTTCCTCAAAATCCAGACTGGGCTTCCACCCTAGCTCCTTCTGTATTTTGCCAGAATCAATGGCATAGCGGAGGTCATGTCCCGCCCGATCCTGAACAAATTCAATAAGCTGGGCGGATTCTCCTTTTTGCCGACTCAGTTTCTCGTCCATGATCTCACAGAGCAGCCGGATGAGATCTATGTTCCGCCATTCATTATGCCCACCCACATTATAAGTGGAAGATGGTGCTGCCTTGTGATAGATCAAATCAATGGCGCGGGCGTGGTCTTCCACCCAGAGCCAATCTCGGACGTTCTCTCCTTTACCATAAATGGGAATGGGTTTGCGATGCTTAATATTATGGATGGCTAAAGGAATGAGCTTCTCGGGGAAATGATGAGATCCATAATTATTGGAGCAATTGGAAATGACGGTATCCATCCCATAGGTATCGGCGTAAGCACGCACAAAATGGTCGCTTGAGGCTTTGGATGCCGAATAGGGCGAATGCGGATCGTAAGGGGTATCTTCCCTAAACAGCCCCTGATCCCCCAAACTGCCGTAGACTTCATCGGTAGACACATGATAAAACCTCCGGCCTTCCCAGTTTCCATTCCATACTTTTCTAGCCGCATTCAATAGATTAACCGTGCCCACGACATTGGTCATCACAAAGTCCATGGGCGCGGATATGCTGCGATCGACATGACTTTCGGCTGCTAAATGGATGATGCCGTCGGGGTTGATCTCTTCAAAGATTGCCATCATTCGGTCTGCATCCGTAATGTCTGCCTTGATGAATTGATAGTTGGACTTGCCTTCGACATCTTTTAGATTGGCCAGGTTTCCGGCATAGGTCAGCTTGTCCAGATTGAAGATCTGATAGGATGGATACTCATTTACAAACCGACGAACGGTATGAGAGCCAATAAATCCGGCCCCGCCGGTGATGATTATCTTCTTTTGGGGATTCATCTTCAATTCAATTTTCAAGGGAGCGATATTCCGCTGCCAGGGCATTCCAAATATAGGTTCTACTAAACTGCGAAACAACCCGCTCCCGCGCCTGGCTTGCCAGACGCTGCACCTCTTCGGGGTGGTCAAGGGCGTAAGCCATTCGCTCTGTCAGGGCTGCCGTCTGCTTGGGCTCTACAATCCAACCGTTTACCCCTTCGGCCACGATTTCATTGCAACCGTTGATGTTGGTAACAATGGAGGCCCGCTCCATCGCCGCGGCCTGGAGAACGACATTAGGAAATCCCTCGCGGTAGCTGGGGAAAACCAGCATGGTAGAGACCGCCAGATAGGGCCGCACATCGGACTGAAAGCCCAGATAATGGATTTGAGGATTGGTTTCAATTTCTCGGCGAGTGGACGGTTCGATGGGATCCAGTTCTTCTTCGAAGCGACCTAGGATGAGGAGCTTCACCCAGGGTTTCGCTTTCGAAACTGCCTTAAACGCGTCAATGAGTTCGTGGATTCCCTTATCGCGGACGACCCGGCCAATAAAAAGAAAAATGAAATCTTCGGGTTTGAGACCTAACTCAAGATGAATGCGGGTCAATCGTGAGGGCTTCACCTGGTCGGGATGAAAATGCTTTTCGTCGATACCATTTGAACTCCCATGACCGATGATCTTAAATTTTTTGGCGGGCGCATAATTCCCTCGAACGACAATTTCATGCAAGCCTTTTGAGTTCGGGTAGACCCGTGTGGCGCAGGCATAGGTTAATTTCTCGACTCCATCGAGCAAAACTCGCTTGAGCCCACGCGATTCTAATAAGGGCAGGCCGGCAATCGTATGCAGCCGGTGAGGCACGCCGGCAAGGCGGGCAGCAAGCATCCCAATAATCCCCGCCTTAGGCGTATGAGTGTGAACAATATCTGGCTTTTCGCGAACCAAGAATCGATAGACCTGTACGAGGGACTTTAAATCCCGAAATGGCGAAATGGTTCGGGTCATTTCCACGATCTTCACCGGCACCCCCTCGTTCTCCTCAATTTCATTAATCTCTTCTCCGGAACTTGTAAGCCCCATCACTTCATAACCTTGGTCTTTCATAAATCGCATCTGCCCTTCGAGCAAAATGCGCAAGGATTGTGGCTTCGTAGTTATTCGGATAATTTTCCTCTTCTTCTCCATGCCCTGATTTCCCAATTTCAGATTCCCCTTCCTTTATCCTTTTTCCGCGGTTTATTCGCTTTTGTATCTATAGCCGCGCGTCTGCAAAATCGCCGAGGCAACCTTTTACATCATAAACAATTGATTTTTCCTTTCGCAAAGACGGAAGATCCAATTCAAGGAAGGCATCGTGGGCAACCGTAAGCATAATGGCATCGTAGGGGCCATTATCATGGAGTTCCTGGACACTGGTCCATCCATATTCTTCCTTGACCTCTTTGGGGTTGGCCCATGGATCATAAATGGTCATATCGACTTCGTATTCGCTTAGCGAATCCAGTACATCAACCACCCGTGTATTGCGCACATCGGGGCAGTTCTCCTTAAAGGTAACACCGAGAACAAGCACCCGAGCTCCGCGAGGATGAATATCCGCGCGAACAAGCTTTTTTATCATTTCTTGAGCCACATAATCCCCCATGCCATCATTAAGTCTCCGGCCGGCCAGAATAATTTCCGGATGATAACCATATTCCTGCGCCTTCTGCGCGAGATAATAGGGGTCCACCCCAATACAGTGCCCACCTACCAGTCCGGGGCGGAACGGCAGAAAGTTCCATTTGGTTCCAGCGGCCTCTAACACCGACTGGGTGTCGATGTCCATGAGGTTGAAGATTTTTGCCAGCTCATTCACGAAGGCGATATTGATATCTCGCTGCGCGTTCTCAATGACTTTTGATGCTTCGGCCACTTTAATGGTTGGCGCCTTATGGGTGCCGGCTTGGATTACCGCCTTATATAAATCATCGACTTTCTGGGCAACTTCCGGCGTAGACCCTGAAGTAACTTTCATGATCTTTTCCACCGTGTGTTCTTTATCCCCCGGATTGATCCGCTCGGGAGAGTAACCGGCAAAGAAATCCTGATTGAAAACCAATCCACTCCCTTTCTCCAGCACGGGTACACATTCTTCTTCCGTCACGCCTGGATAAACCGTCGACTCATAAATGACAATGTCGCCTTCCTTCAGCACTTTAGCCACGGTTTCGCTGGCTTTATACAAGGGCGTCAAGTCTGGGCGATTGTATTTATCTACCGGGGTAGGTACGGTCACGACGTAGTAATTGCAGTCGGCCAAGTCTTCAATTCGGCTGGTGCAATAAAGCCCCTTGGCATCGGCTTTCTTCAAGTGACTCGCATCGGGCGCAAGTACGGATTTAAGCGTCTCCTCATCGACTTCCAGCGTTCGATCCAAACCCTTATTCAGATCCTGAATGCGGGCATCGTTAATATCAAAACCCAAAACAGGGAATCGGGTGGCAAAAAGGCGAGCCAAAGGCAGGCCTACATATCCAAGACCGATCACCGCGATACGGGGTTGTTTGTCGTTCGTCTTCATTGGATCAAATGTGTAATTAATTGAATTTAAGATAGTTACAGCTGCAAATTAAAGATTTTCCCAATACCAGGAAACGGCCTCCCGCAACCCTTCCTGAAATCGGTGGGTGGGCGCATAACCCAGCAAGTTTTGGGCCTTTTCGATGGAGGCCAAAGAGTGG
>CAZYEZ010000038.1:0-16289 GCA_964646775.1 uncultured Chitinophagaceae bacterium
TTCCTCGCAAAGCCAGGCGAGCGCCTGGCGCTGGATGGCCGTCTCCTCTCCGATCATGGGCGGTTCGACACCCAGTCACTGACCGGAGAGTCCCGGCCTCTGGTTTCCCGCCTAGGGGACCCGGTCCTGGCCGGCATGATCGCCCTGCGCGCTCCGGTGGAAATAGAGGTCACGGCGGATTACACCCATAGTCGACTGAGCCAGATTCTGGAACTTACGGAGCAGGCCAGTCAGCAAAAAGCGCCCACCGAACAGTTTATTCGTCGGTTTGCCCGGATCTATACTCCGGCGGTTGTCCTAGCCGCCCTCGCAATCTGCCTGCTTCCCTATTTCTGGTCCGACCCTTATATTTTTAGAGACTGGCTCTACCGAGCCCTGGTTTTTCTTGTCATTTCCTGCCCATGCGCCCTAGTCATATCCATTCCTTTGAGCTATGTAGGCGGACTGGGGGCCGCCAGTCGCCAGGGCATTCTCTTCAAGGGCAGCTCCTACCTGGAAGCGCTCAGCCGGGTCAAACATATCGTCTGGGACAAAACGGGCACTTTAACCGAATCTGGATTTTCAGTGGAAACGATACATCTGGATGGAGATCGCGATCCAGACCTCTACCTTCCCATGGTCAAAGCGCTAGAAACCAACAGCCAACACCCCTTGGCCAAGGCCATTGTCCAGGAACTCGCGGATCTATCCACGGATTCGGTGGCCATTGAAAACCCCATGGAATGGGAGGGTCTGGGCATCGAAGGGCTGGTCAATGGGCAAAGGCTAATTCTAGGCAGTTTTCGCTGGCTAGATCAAGCGTCTATTGCTTATCCCGAAACCCATCGCCATGCATCCCAAACGACGGTGGCCATGGCTTATGGAGGCACCTATATCGGCTACATACGATTTGGAGATAAAATCCGGATTCAGGCTAAGGAGGTGATTGCGCAGCTTCGAGATCGAGGCATCGAATCCAGCCTTTTGAGTGGAGACCAAGAACCGGTGGTGGAAAGCCTTGCCACGAAGCTGGGAATCCGCCGGTACCAAGGGAACCTCCTGCCCGATGAGAAGGTGCAATGGATGAAGGAGATTAAAGAAAAGGAAGGCCTGACGGCCTTTGTCGGCGACGGAGTCAACGATGGACCCGTCCTTGCCTGGAGCGACCTGGGTATTGCCATGGGCAAAGGGTCGGACCTGGCCATCGAAGCCGCGGATCTGGTGATCGATGATGATCGGCTAGAGAAAATCACCGTGGCGATGAAAATTAGCCGGCGCACCCAGCAAATCGTCTGGCAGAATCTCTGGTTAGCCTTCGGCGTCAAAGCCCTGGTTTTAATCCTGGGCGCCTATGGGCAGGCGACGATGTGGGAGGCTGTATTTGCCGATGTAGGGGTCGCCTTGCTTGCCGTGGCCAATGCTTTACGCGTACAGCAGAAAAACCCTTGAGCTGGCTAGAGCTTTTGCCGTCGAGTACGGCTCCTGACCGCCTTATTTTATCTTATTTCATCCGATTAGATAAGCCTATTATCCACCTCAGACCGTCCATCCTGAACCAAAGCTTTGCGCTTTCCTATAAGTTGGCCGTGAGGAGAATGCCGCCCGCATAAAAGAGCATGACCCCATCCACGAGCCCTAAGTATGCCCGATCGCTGGGGTGCTTCTGCACATAAATAAGCGCCGCTTTTGCGGCGAGAGCGGTAAGCCCTTCAGCCAAAAGGCGATAGGGCTGTGGGTAGCGCAGGTATTGGGCTAGGCTAAAAACCAAGAAAAGGACAATGCCGAGGTCCATGAGCTGTCTTGTTCTTTTGATCCCTAGCTCATGAGGCAGGGTATGAATCCCATGGTCCCTGTCCGCCTGCATATCACGGATGTCAAAGGCTAGGCAGAGCGTGAACATCAAACTAAAGCGAAGAAAGAATTCAAAAGGGTAAGCCCCGATGGGGAGACCGTTATAAACCAAGGGCAGGTTTGCGGTTACCAGGGTCCATACAAGGGTTAGAACCAAAATCTTCAGCTTCCCAATTTCCCTGATCCTTTTGCCGCCCCCTATCGGCAGCAATGGATAGGAATAGGCAAAGGAAAGAAGACCGAGTAAGAGGCAGAACCCCTGAACCTCACCGGGCATTTGCAAGAAGGCCGTTCCGGCCAAGCCAATTCCGATGGCAAGAAACAGTCCATGCCAGCGGCGGAAGTGGATGGTCCACGCCATGCGGTCCGACACCCCGGGCTCTGCCGAACGAAAAAGGAAATGGGTATTATAGATTACCAGGGTTGCCCCGAAGACCAGTCGGTGAAGCGGATCATGGAGCGGAGGGGTATAGCCGAGGTACAATCGCTGGGAGGCCATCACCATAGAGGTGGCGCAACCCGCAGCAAAAACCGAGGTATACAGCAACCCACGGATCAGGGAAAGGATCATCTGAAACACGGGTCTCATGGGCAGCCTATTTTACTCATCTGGCGCGTCCACATTGCCCGGCGCTCCTTCCATCCGCCGTCCGAGTCTCCGGAATTCGACGTCATTAGGATGCTAGAGCGGGATGTTTCCGTGCTTTTTTCGCGGCATATCATCGACCTTGTTTTCCAGCATGGCGAATCCTTTGATGAGTTTTATCCGAGTCTCCGAAGGCAAGATCACTTCGTCGACAAACCCGCGGGCTGCCGCCCCATAAGGGTTGGCAAACTTGTTCAAGTATTCCGTTTCTTTCTCTTTCCATACCCGCTCCGGGTCCTCGGCTGCACTGATTTCCTTTCGGAAGATGATCTCGGCCGCACCGCGGGCCCCCATTACCGCAATCTCGGCCGTGGGCCAGGCAAAATTCAGGTCTCCGCCAATATGTTTCGAGTTCATCACATCGTAGGCGCCTCCATAAGCTTTACGCGTAATGACGGTAATCCGTGGGACGGTCGCCTCACTAAAAGCGTAGAGAAGCTTGGCCCCGTGTACGATAATACCGTTCCATTCCTGATCGGTTCCGGGTAAGAAACCAGGCACATCGACCAAGACCAACAGGGGGATCTGAAAAGCATCGCAGAACCGAACGAAACGAGCCGCCTTACGGCTGGAATTCATGTCCAGAACCCCGGCCATGGAGGCAGGTTGATTGGCAACGATGCCGATCGATCTTCCGCCCAGGCGCGCAAATCCAACCACAATATTGGGAGCAAACTCCGGATGGACTTCCATAAAACTCTCTTCGTCGACCATTTCTTCAATCACTTCCTTCATATCATAAGGCTGATTCGGATTTTCAGGAACGATCTGATTGAGTTTTTCCCGCAGGGCGCTGGATTCCTCGAACTCAAGGGAAGGGGGGCGGTCCTCGCAATTCTGGGGGATATAGCTTAGAAGCCTTTTAATCATCTCCAGGCAGTCCTTCTCGTTGCGCGCTGTAAAATGCGTCACCCCCGATTTGCTTGCATGGGTTTGGGCTCCTCCGAGTTCCTCGCTGCTTACTTGCTCATGGGTCACGGTTTTGACGACATTGGGCCCGGTGACGAACATATAAGAGGTATTTTCTACCATGAACACAAAGTCGGTGATTGCCGGAGAATAGACCGCCCCGCCCGCACAAGGACCCATAATGGCCGATATCTGAGGTACGACCCCCGAAGCGCGAACGTTTCGATAAAAAATATCGGCGTATCCAGCCAAGGATTCGACGCCTTCTTGAATTCGTGCTCCACCACTGTCATTGAGGCCAATGATCGGGGCGCCGTTCTTCATCGCCAGATCCATGATCTTGCCAATTTTCTCCGCATGGGTCTGGGAAAGGCTTCCCCCAAAAACGGTGAAATCCTGGGAATAGATATAGACCAGCCTCCCCGAAATGGTCCCGTAGCCAGTCACCACCCCATCCCCGAGATAAGATTCCTTTTCCATCCCAAAATCCCGGCATCGATGCGTTACCAGCATACCAATTTCCTCAAAACTCCCTGGGTCCAGCAGGAGGTCAATGCGCTCCCTCGCGGTGAGCTTTCCTTTGTTATGCTGGGCTTCGATGCGTGCCTTTCCTCCCCCTTCCAGGGCCTGATTCTTTTTCTGCTGAAGTAAATCGATCTTATTCATAGGATTATGGTAACGGCGACAAACCTAATACAAAATTAGGGGAAATGAACCGGGGCGATCCGCGAAAGCCTACCTTTTAGGTCTAAACGCAGGGACGGGGCAGCGAAACCTGGATCCAGGGGGCTTCGATTCCCTTAAGCAGCCTGGAGGGGCAAACCTATTCAATTTCTGCGCCCCCTATTGTAGCTTTGTATAATGAGAACTTTCATCATCATCGCGGCTTTCCTCTTTCTGGCTCCCTGTGCCCAGGCCCAAAAACTGAGTTCTGCCACCTTAGATCAGCTCATGGAAAGAATGGAAGGATCGGATACGGTCTATGTACTGAACTTCTGGGCCACATGGTGCGCTCCCTGTATTCGGGAGCTGCCAGAGTTCGAAGCTTTAGACAAAATCTATCGCTCCAAGCCGGTGAAAGTGTTGCTGGTCAGCTTAGACTTCGCCGATGCCTATCCGGGTCAGATCTCCCTATTTCAAAAGCGTCGCAGACTTGTTCCCGAGGTGGTCTGGCTTAACGAGACCAAGCCCAACGAATTTATCCCACGAATTCATCAAGGCTGGGAAGGATCCATACCCGCCACCTGGGTATATCGCCATGGGACAGCTTTATCCTGGTTCCGGGAAGGAATGATTGAAGCCCCCGAAATTGAATCGGTACTGGAAAAGGCATTGAAGCCCTAGGCCCAACCAGAAACCCTATCCCCGTGAGGCTAAATGAAAATTGATTTGGAGGCCCCTACCGGATATCGTCGACGCTATCAACGCTTTCTAGAAAAGCAGGCATTTGAACCCACCTTGACCTGGGGGTTCCGCATGGCTTTGGCCGCCACCCTGCCTATGATCTGGGGCATATACACAGGCAGGATGGAAGAGGCGATCTGGATTTCGCTTACGGCAGAGTCCATTTCCTGGGTGGAACTCAAGGGCTCGTTTGCGCAAGGCGTTCGCGTGCTTTTAGGCGGAATCCTGCTTACCGTAGGGTTCACGGCTCTGGGAATACTTGCCGCCCCTTGGCTCTGGTCCAGCGTCTTAGCCATGCTATTCGTCGGCTTCATATGCGGGCTTTTCCGCAACCTCGGCGAACGAGGCGGGGGTCTTGCCATTTGCATATTCTGCATGTTTATTCTCTCGAATGCTTTTCCGGTAGAACTTGGTCCCGATTTCTGGGATCGGATACTCCTGGTCGGCAGCGCGGGTATTTGGAACGCCCTGGTCGGAATCGTTTTCATGTTGGGCATGCCCGCTCACGAACCCTATCGGCGGAGCATTGCCTTGGTCTGGAAACAGCTATCACAGCAGGTTCGGGAGATGACTCAGGGTTGGGATGGACAAAGCCCCAAAGCAGCCATTCGGGATCTGTACCTTCGGGAAAAGGCCGTTAGAGCCGCCTTGGATGAGTCCTTTCATTTTTATGAATCCATGGCCGACCAGCCAGAGGATCGCAGCCCGGAAGAACAAAGCCTAGCCCAGTTCCGCAAAGCCACCGCCCTGGTCGCTGCCATGGTCAACCGGCTGGCCGCAGATCTTGACCCCATTACGATTCGAAGCCTCGATCCCCCGCTTCGCGTGAAGATCTATGCCATTCTTCGCGCATTAGAGCTGGCTCTATCCCGGCTCGGCATGCATACGCTGGTACTCAAAAGAGAAGAATCCATCCTGGTTACTTCCAGGTTGGCCAGATTAGAAAAGATGAATCTGCTGCTTCGTGCATCGCTCGAAGAAATCAACACGCCTTTTCGCGAACAAATTGAGGCTTTCTCCTATTCAACGGAACGCCTCATTAAACTGATCGAGGCCGCCCGGGTTCGCCTCGATGAACCAGGTAATGACTTGCCGGTATTTCGTTCCTACTCATTGGTCAAAACGCTTTTTATCCTCCATCCGAGGTTCATTCTACAAAACCTGCGCCTTTTGCTGAACATGGATAGTTTTCTATTCCGCTATGCCCTACGCATGGGCATTACCGCAGCCATCGGCATGGGAATATACCGTTACATGGATCTAGAGCGAGGCTACTGGATCCCGCTCACTTCGCTGATCGTCTTTCAGCCGTATTTCTCCGCCCTAATAAAGAAATCCCTTGACCGCATACTAGGCACCCTACTCGGCGGGGTAGCCGGCGGCATCCTCTTGGCCATGACGGTTGGCCTGGGTTGGAAACTGCTGGTCTTTTTCGTCAGCTTTATTCTCATGGTCCATTTTATTCATCGGCGCTACGCCATGGCCGCCTTCTTTATCACATTGAACCTGGTGCTGCTGTTCAATCTCAACGAGACAATGAGCCATACGGTAATCCTATATCGAGCGGGCGCCACCATTGGTGGCGCCCTCCTGGCCGTGCTTGCTGGATTTGCCTTCCTACCAGACTGGGACAAGGACTGGCTGCCTCGCCATCTAAAGCGTGCCATTTGGGCCAATGCCCTATTCTTTGAGTCCAGCTTTCAGCCATCGAAAATGAATCTCTGGACCCGCTATAAGCGGGTGGCTGAAACAGAGAACAGCAATACCTTCGATTCGTTTAACCGGTATATGCAAGAGCCCCGCCTGGGCCGACGCCCCTATGCCTTGTACTTTCACTTAATTACCCATAATCTTCGGGTAACCCGAGATCTGAATTTCATCAACTTAGATCATGATTCAGGCGCCGATTACGTCGATAAGGAACACAGTCTTCCCAGGATCAAAGAAGCCGCCGCCCTCTTTAATGAGCTCATTGACCTAACCGCTCACCTTTACCCTCATCGGGAAGAGGAGGTCCCTGTAAAGATTCAGCTCCAGGAAGACATCCCTGCATTGCGCAGCTCCCAGCTCGTGAACTTGGAAAAGTTACTCGATGAACTCCGAGCCATGAAGATGGAAATGCAGCGGTTTATGGCATATAGACCCCCCGAAGGGCTATCGAGGTTTTTACGGCGGTAAGATTTACCCATTAAACTTGGTTGGCGCAAACAAGTCTAATAACCTGTGGGACCTTTAAGTTGAGATTAAAACTTTCTTAATGCGGATCATTTTTCAGGATCAAGTCGTAATTTTAAGAATGTACGTTTCCAGGGCCGTTTTGTACCGTCGTTTTGAACCATTTACAAGTCGGCATAAACCTGGTCGTCAGCGAATGACCGCTGCACTGAAATATCAGAAAATCGATGCCCTCATGTACAAGATACCATAAAAAAGACATGCTTGGGTTTGAGAGAAACCAGGCGTAACTCAACGAAAGAAGCCGATAGCCGTTTCAACAGAAAACAAAAACTCGACAAGAACGAAAAGAACTCGACAAGAACTCTACAAAAAAGCAGGGAAAGAACTCCAAACGGCGGGGCGAGATATCTGCATTCGTGCGATCATTTGAATGAATAGAGAGAAGATGAAAAGGAAGGGAAGAATACAGGAAATGAAGGAAATGAAAGGAAGAAGTAAAACAAGAGCGAGTGTCCTTAGGCAATGGAAACAGGGATGGTTGGGATTTCTGATTTTGCTTGGCGCCTTCGGGGGGCTCTCCTTTGCCGTTCATGGAGATAAAGAAGAAGAAAAATTAGAGCGACAAGTTATTACGACAAGCCCAGAGCATCCCAGAAACTGGGACCCCCAGGAAAAGCTCAAAGCCCTCTATGCTCAGATTGACTTTCAGGATTATCCAAGACTCCGTTATGAGGTTTTTGAAAAAGCTTATTGGGGATATTATCGGCTAAGGAAAGCGGAGAAAATTACTCCTTCCAAGCAATCGTTCATCACGATTATCGACTTTAGCCTTCATTCAGCCGAGCCACGCCTTTGGCTGATCGATTTAGAGAAAACCAGGGTGATTTTCTGCGATTACGTAGCCCATGGTCAGAACTCCGGGCTAGATTTTGCGCGATCATTTTCCAATAAGCCCTCTTCGCATCAGTCCAGTTTAGGTTTCTACCTGACCGATCGTATATATCAGGGTAAGCATGGAAAATCCCTCCGCCTGCATGGATTGGAGCCAGGGATCAATCATCGTGCTTTCGAAAGAGCCATTGTAATGCATGGGGCGGACTATGTGAGTGAGTCCTTTATCCGCGGGCAAAAACGCCTCGGAAGAAGCTGGGGGTGTCCGGCCGTTTCGCGGGAGTTAGCACCCGTACTCATTGATAAGATTGCCGGCGGAACCCTCCTTTATATCTATGCCCCAGATCCCGATTATCTTGCCCGCACCCAATTGATCCATCCCCCCGAGGAGACGGCCACAAGGACGCGAGGGGCCTTGGCATCCAAGATCGACAGTTCGAGATTCATTGACCCTTCCAATCCTGCGACTTTTTAAGTAAACCAGGAGAAGCTACCCTTCGTCTGCTTCGGCGCCCTTTCCGCTCTTGCCCGCAAATAGCGGCGTCTTCTGCATTAACTTGTAGACGGCAGGCTGCTGACTGTATATGTTGTTATGATACTTGTTCCCCAGGATGATTACCGTAAAATTGTCCTGGATATAGCGATAAAACACCGTATTGTTCCCGTGCCACCAGCCATTATGATAAATGATCTTTTCGCCGTCGGGATGACAAATCATACGCCAGCCTAATCCATAGTTTTTGATACCTGGTTTCTCAAACGAACAGGGACCATAAGACAATTCAATGGTCTCTTCCTGCAGCAGCGACTTATGATAAAAGGATTGGTCCCAACGATAAATATCCCGCACCGTACTATAGATGCCTTTATCACCGTAAACGCCATCCGCAAACATATCCGGCTCCCTCACCCAGTTATACTTATAGGAAATGCTAGCAGTCTCCGGCAACCCTTGACGGGGGTCGTATACAAAGGTGTTATGCATGCCAAGTGGTTCGAACAGATATTTCTTCATGAATTCCGCATAAGGCATTTCGGTTACGGCCTCGATGATCGAGGCCAGCACCAGGTAATTGCTGTTGGAATACTGGAATCGGGTGTCCGGCCGGAAAGCCAGGGATGGCTTATGGCGGGCGAACAGCTTAAACACCATATCAGTGTCGAGCGGCGTTTTTCGATCCTTCCGGTATAAAGGCACCCACTTCAGGTAATCGGGAAGCCCAGCCCGGTGGTTCAGTAGCATGCGCACCGTAATGTTGCGGTAAGGGAAGTCCTCCAAAAACAGATGAACGGAGGCGTCGATGTCAAGGTAATTCTTTTCGTAAAGGTAGAGAATGGCCGCAGCCGTCATGGTTTTCGAAATCGAAGCCAATTGAACCCCTGCATAAGGGTTCAAGGGTTGCTTCTCTTCCCGATTGGCCATTCCAAAATATCGCTCATAAACAACTTTGCCTTGATATCCGATAAGAACGCTGCCATTGAACCCTGCTCTTTGCTGAATGCGGTAGAAAGAGTCCAGCTGATGGATAATTTGCTGATAAACGGCCTGGTTTGTATCTACATATTGCAGGGAAGATGGCGCATGGGCGGCTGCTCTGCCTCCTTCCACATCCGGTCTCGGATGGGCACCGACGGATCGATCTTGGGGATGGCAGGCCATCACCAGGGTAAAAAGAACAAAATAAAGCATTTTAGGGAGCAATAATCTAGGCATGGGAAGAGCTTTCGACCCTTGCAAATTAAGGCTTTGAGGCCTATGGCACCTAGTTGCTTAACTGAATTTTAACAGTTTTCATATGAGTCAAGAAGCCGTAATCGACAAAGAAGACAAGACATTCAAGGAAAAATAGGAAAGAGAAAAAATAATGTCCTGACAATCCTACACCAGGACGAAGCGCAAGGCGGCAAGGAAGGTCATAGAATGGCCTGTTTGATGCATGGAAATGAGAACTCATAATGCGAATTACGAGGGAAATTTGAGGCGTTTAGCTCAACGAAACAGGTTAGTTATTAACCACCCCTAATTTACAAGCTGAATTTTAACATCATCGCTAAGAGGCCCAATGGTTTCCAGGTAGGCTTGATTCAGTTCATGATAGTGCCGGATGAATAAAGAGTAGGCCATGGCCGTATCCGGAATATACTTTGCCCGATAGGACAGGCCTCTTAAGGCGCGCTGTACCCCGTCAAGACGCCGGTATCCCGACAACCAGTCGTCCTCGACCATCCGATCGAAATACTGGGCAAACAAAGGAGGGAACCATGCACGTTGCTCATTAAGAAGCCCATAGGTCTTCTGACTGAAAGATTTTAAGGAGGCGAGCGAATGAAAGCATGCGGGGTCATTGGCCAAAAAGTGGTCGAAGAGCACGTCTATCAATGCCCCGGCATATAATCCGAAGTCCGGCCGAAAAATCATTTTGACACGTTTACTGGCCGGATGATGATCTACAAATTGGTCAATTCTTCGATGAAGGAGAATACCGCGGGCCACGCCGGGCGGAAAACTGCTTAATGCTTTCTTCCCTTTTACATGATCGCCAATCATATTGCCGAGCAGAACTTGGGGATCTTCGAAGGAAAGCCAGGCATGTCCGAGAAAATTCATGGGCTCAATATCCGTAAAATTTGGGTCAATGAACTTATTAAATCATAGTATCGGCCCCTTTGCAGTTCAAGTCGTTTTAGAAACAAATGCTTAAATTCGCTGCATCATTTATTAACAGGTTCATTGATTATGAAAGAAGTATATATTGTTTCAGCAGTGCGTACTCCCATTGGTAGCTGGGGGGGCGCTTTGAAAGATTTTTCCGCCACCCAGCTGGGCGCCAAAGCCATTGAAGCGGCGATGAAGCGCATCTCCTTAGACCCCTCGGAAGTAGACGAAGTGTTGATGGGATCCGTGCTGCAAGCGAATCTAGGGCAAGCCCCGGCACGGCAGGCCGCCCGTTTTGCAAAGGTTCCTGATACGGTTCCGGCTACAACGATAAATAAAGTCTGCGCCAGCGGTATGAAAGCGATCATGCAAGCGGTTCAAGCCATTGCACTCGGTGATGCCGAAGTTATCATCGCCGGGGGCATGGAAAGCATGTCCAATGTTCCCTTTTACAATACCGGACTCCGATGGGGGCATAAGTATGGAGATGCGAAACTCATCGACGGCTTGGCAAAAGATGGGCTTACCGACGTGTATCATCAATACCCCATGGGCGAAGCCGCCGAACTTTGCGCAAAAGACTGCGGTATTTCCCGGGAAGATCAGGATGCTTTTGCCGTAGAGAGCTATAAGCGGAGTCAGGCCGCCTGGGAGCAAGGGAAATTTGCCGCAGAAATCGTACCCATTGAAATCCCTCAAAGAAAAGGAGAGCCCAAAGTCATGGACAGGGACGAAGAACCCTGGAACGTAAAATTCGATAAGATTCCGAGTCTGCGACCTGCCTTTGTGAAGGATGGAACCGTGACGGCAGCCAATGCCTCGACCATGAATGACGGTGCGGCGGCACTGGTACTCATGTCTCGTGAAAAGGCGGAGTCCTTGGGTCTTAAACCGCTTGCCCGAGTTCGCGGATATGCCGACGCCGAGCAGGCCCCGGAATGGTTCACGACTTCACCGAGTCTGGCGGTTCCGAAAGCCGTCAAAAAGGCAGGTCTTGAAATGAAGGACATCGCCTATTTTGAACTCAACGAAGCTTTTTCGGTTGTTGGTATTGTCAACAGTCAGAAAATGAAAATCAGTGCGGACCAGGTGAACATTTGGGGTGGTGCCGTTTCCATCGGCCACCCGCTTGGTTGCAGTGGAGCCCGAATTATGGTCACCTTGTTGCACATTCTAAAAGACAAGAATGCTCAATATGGCGCTGCTGGTATTTGTAATGGAGGTGGCGGTGCTTCAGCCATGGTCATCGAAAATACCGGCCTGGACGCTTAAGGACCTATGCGCTGGAATGCATTAATAGGCCAGGAATCGGCCAAGGCCCTTCTACGAGAATATTTAGAAAAGGACCGCCTCCCCCATGCCTTGCTAATTACCGGCAAGGAGGGTTGGGGCGGACTTCCTTTTTCATTGGCCTTGTCCCGCCGTCTGGTTTGCCGGCAGCCCCAGGGATGGGAAGCCTGTAATCAATGCGAAGATTGCCGGATGATGGACCGGCTTGAGCATCCGGACATTCATTTCAGTTTTCCTGTCATATCGGTGAAATCTGGGCAAAAACCCCTTCCCTCCCAATTTATCGCACCATTCAGGTCTTTTGTCGCCAAATCTCCCTATGGAACCGCTTATGACTGGCTCCAGTTTTTAGGGGCGGAGAATAAGCAAGGGAATCTCTCGGCAGAAGCCTGTCGAGAGATGATCGCCAACCTAGCTTTAAAATCCTGGCGTGGCAAGTACAAAGTGCAAGTAATCTGGATGGCCGAATATCTTGGAAAGGAGGGAAACATCCTCCTGAAGCTTATTGAGGAGCCCCCAGAAAAAACCTTGATCATTCTCATTGCCGCGCAAGGGCAGAAAGTGCTGGAAACCATCCGGTCTCGCACCCAAGAAATCCGGCTGCGTCCTTTGGAGGCGGAGGCCATCCAGCAACACCTGCTGGAGCAGCATTCCGATTTGTCCGCCGACGATGCCATGGCCGTTGCCCGGATGGCCGAAGGAGACTTTGATCAGGCGCTGCGCCTTCTTCGCGAATCCGTCGAATCGGGCAGCGCAATGATTGACGCACTACGTCAATGGTTCAACGCAGTTTTCCTGCGCAATGGATTCGAGATCCACCAGTTTGTAGAAAACTGGAGCAAGAAAGGTCGCGAACAACAAAAACATTTTCTGACCTACTGTATAGATTTGATGCGACATGGGTTTAGAAGGCGGTACCTTGCGGATTCTACACCCAGCCTAAGCCCCCGCGAAAACGAATTCATAGGCCGTCTTGCCAAAATGAATATGGACAGTGAAAGCTTTTTGGAGATCAGCGATGCCATGGCCCAGACCCGATACCGGATCGAACGAAACGCCCACGGTAAAACCCAGCTTCATGCCTTAAGCATTCGACTGCAGCGAATCATACATGCCGCCTCTTCCTAGCGCTAAAATTCTGTTTCAGCGGGCATTCAGGGCCTGGATAATTTTCTCCAGGCAAGCCATCCCTTCCCATCCCTTCCTTTCCTATAGGCACCCATGGACCCACGCTCCTCATGGAAAACAGCCCCCACCACTACTGTCTTTGGATGACCACTACTTTTTGATGCGGATGGTCGGCAGCAGCAACCTTTAGGTAATAGATGCCCGGAGCACAAGAGCTCAGGTCTAGCGGTAATTCCAGGCCGGTGTTATAGACCGAGACGGTCTTTTCAAGAAGGGTCTGGCCGTGAAGGTTACCAAGCAGAATTTGATAATCGCCAGAAGGAACCCGATCCATTTTGAAGACGGCTTGTGATCTTACCGGATTGGGATAAACCTCGAATCGTGCCTCGTTCTTCCAGGATTCCACATAGGTGTGATCCAGGATGGAGAGCGAAAACGGCTGGCTGGGATTATCATTGCTCGGATTAAGATTGCTGTCGACACAGTTCATCATCCCATAAAAAGTGATCGGCCCTGCGGAAGATACGGGGGCGGTCCAGTCTAAATCTACAATCAGACTCCCTGGAGAATAAATCCGGTGCTGGTGCTCGATGACCTGGATTCCCTGGACCTGTCGGCTGATTAAGTCTGGATTGAAAATAAAGAAGGAGCCCGCTTGACTGCTATCCGAATCCCGCATGGCCACCACTTGTAGACCCCAGTTGTTGCGGCCCGAACTATTAAACCCAGAGATGCGCAAGGTGTAGGTTCTGCCGGCAATATAGGACTGGGCTGGCTGCTGGGTGGTCTTGTCTACAAAATGGGCGATATAGGCGTTGGTCGAGCCCGCTCCCGGAGGATTGTGACATCCCGCCTGAGCGCAAGTCTTACCGTCACTTCGTGGTCCGCCCGTAAGAATTGCATTCTGCGTGCCTGCAGGGCCCGTGCTGTTGCTTGAGAACCCGAGGTACACCATCGCCCCGGTGGCTGCCATTAGGATAAATTTCTTTTTCATAGCCTTCGGTTTTAAGTGTGAATAAGAAAAAACGCTATTCGAATTTAACACTTTATTTTGAAATTTCTACTTATGGGAGAAGAAAAAGAGAATTGCCTGGAAGATCCATGATGAGGGCGGGAGGCTTTCTTCCTTTCCCTGGAGCCCTTACCTTTGCCCTATGGGTCAAAAGAAAAAAATTCGGTTCGAAGCCATTGGAAAGTTTCCGAATGTGCACCAATACCCCGAAAACATGGCGGGGCGATGGTCACAGCACTTCCAGAATGATCACCCGATCATCCTGGAACTGGCATGCGGTAAAGGCGAATACAGTCTGGGATTGGGCAGAGAAAACCCTCAGCAAAACTATATTGGCGTCGACATCAAGGGAAACCGTATCTATCATGGCGCCCGCAGGGCCCTAGAAGAAGGATTAAAGAACGTCGCCTTCCTCCGTGCTCCCATCACCCGCCTAGCCACTTATTTTGCCCCTCAGGAGTTCAAGGAAATCTGGATCATTTTCCCCGACCCTTTTTTGCGGGAATCCCGGGCTAAGAACCGACTCACCCATCCCCGCTTTTTAAGAATTTATCAGCAGCTCTTGCCGCCGGACGCGCGGATTCATCTGAAAACAGATTCTGCCGCCCTGTTTGCCTATACGCTGGAGACCCTGGAAGAGCAAGGCGCCATCGTCCACGAGAGTATTGACGACCTGTACGGATTGGGGAAAGCAGTCGGTCCCCTGGCCATTCAAACTTTTTATGAAAAAATGCATTTAGAAGACGGAAGGACCATTCGATATGTTTCGTTTAGCTTGCCTAAAACGCCGATTCAAGTCGAGCCACGTTTCCTGCACCCCGAACCTCCGATTCCCCAAAAGAAGGCAGCTCATGAATAAACCCAATCACCAGAATTCGTCCTATGCACCTATGTCCGCCGAATCCCTAAAGAAACGAGGCTGGTGTTGCGGTTGCGGCTGTCGCTACTGTCCCTACGACTATGCAGGGGTGCCAGAGCCCATCCGTGAAGAAAAGCGGCGCAGGCGCGCCCTTCTTGATAAAGCATCGATGACCGCTTCAACCCCCAGCCATGAATAAGCAGGGAGTTCCCGAGATCAACGACCGCTATGCCATGATTTTTGAGCTGGTACGCCAAATTCCTGAAGGTCGGGTATCTACCTATGGAATCCTCGCTGAATCCCTCGGCTTTCATGCTGGAGCTCGACTGGTTGGCTATGCGCTAAACCATTCATTTGGCGTGGATCCTCCGGTTCCTGCGCACCGGGTCGTCAATCGCAATGGACTGCTTACGGGTCGAGCCCATTTTGATCCCCCAGAGCAAATGCAGGCCTTATTAGAATCCGAAGGCATTTGCATTCGCGACCATCAGGTGCAGAACTTCGAAGCGCTATGCTGGGATCCTCGTCGAGATTGGGAGGAACCGATAAGCGACTAACGACTGTAATTGGGCGCCTCTTTGGTTATAACAATATTATGGGGATGACTTTCGGCCATACTGGCGGAGGTAATCCGAATAAACTGAGCATCCTGCTGTAAGGCTTCGATGTCAGGAGTCCCACATAGACCCATCCCGGCCCTTAGGCCACCCAAAAACTGTTGGATGATTTCGTTAACCATTCCCTTATAAGGAACCCGTCCCACAATCCCTTCGGGTACGAGCTTCCGGGCATCGGTCTGTGAATCCTGAAAATAGCGATCTTTTGAGCCGTCCTGCATCGCCTCCAAGGATCCCATTCCCCGATAGTTCTTGAATTTCCGGCCTTCGAAGATGATGGTTTCACCGGGGCTTTCCTCCGTACCCGCAAAAATCGACCCCGCCATAATACAAGATGCGCCCGCAGCGATCGCCTTCACCATGTCTCCGGTGTACCGTATGCCGCCATCTGCAATAACCGGAATGCCTTTAGATTTCAATGCCGCCGCCGCTTCCATGATCGCGGTCAATTGCGGAGCTCCGGCCCCCGTTACAATGCGCGTTGTACATATCGAACCGGGCCCTACGCCAATCTTCACTGCATCTGCACCTGCCTCGGCCAGCGCTACGGCTCCCGCAGAAGTGGCCACATTGCCCGCAATCACAGGCATATACACGAATCGCTGCTTCAATTGCTTCAAGGTTTCGATCACACCTCGAGAGTGCCCATGAGAACTATCGAGGACCAGAACGTCTACGCCAGCAGCCATAAGGGCTTCCGCCCGCTCCTGAACATCGCGGGTGATGCCAATGGCGGCAGCAACCAAAAGGCGCCCAGAGGAATCTTTCGCAGCTAAAGGATGACTCTTTAAATTCTTGATATCCCGAAAGGTAATCAACCCAATCAGATTCCCTTTGCCGTCCACAATCGGAAGCTTTTCAATCTTAAA
>CAZYEZ010000039.1:0-2179 GCA_964646775.1 uncultured Chitinophagaceae bacterium
CGTTGGCAGCCCGGTTCGTCATGAATTGCGGGGTCTAAACGCCAACCTGTCCTGTTTATTTCGACCTCGCTGACAAAATGGACTGCAAATAAAAATGGAACAGTTTTTTAGGTATTCTAACTAATCTGAAAGACATATTTGACTGAATTCAATTCTTATAGCCATGAACATGAACAAATTCACTATAAAATCTCAAGAAATGCTGCAGAATGCACAGCAGATTGCCTTCGACCAGCGGAATCCTCAGCTCGATACCATCCATTTATTGCAAGCCTTGCTAAGCGATACCGATGGTCCGGTGAGTTACCTAATTAAAAAACTGGGCGTCGCCCTGGGCAGCTTAAAACAGTCGGTTGATCAAAGACTTGAGCGCCTTCCCAAACTGGGTGCCGGTTCGGAGCAGGTCGCTTTGAGCCGGGAAATGCAGAAGCTGATGCTTAAGGCGCCCTCCTATCTGAGCAAGTTCAAGGATGAGTTTGTGAGTCCAGAACACCTGCTGCTGGCCCTGGTGGACGCGGGCGATTCGACCACTCAGCTGCTCAAAGAGCATGGGGTGAATGCCCATGATCTGGAATTGGCCATCAAGGAATTTAGGAAGGGGGCCACGGTTACCTCTCAGACTTCGGAACAGCAGTATCAGTCCCTGGATCGCTACGCTAACAATTTAAACCGGCTGGCGGCCGAAGGTCGACTCGATCCTGTCATCGGCCGGGATGAAGAAATTCGTCGAACCCTGCATATTCTTTCGCGGCGTTCCAAGAACAATCCGATTCTGGTCGGTGAGCCTGGGGTGGGGAAAACGGCGATTATCGAAGGCTTGGCTCATCGGATTCTGAACGGCGATGTGCCGGATAACTTATTATCAAAAGTCATTTATGCCCTCGATATGGGGGCATTGATGGCCGGTGCCAAGTATCGGGGTGAGTTTGAAGAGCGCCTGAAGGCGGTCATCAAAGAAGTGACCGAAAGCGATGGTCGAATCCTGTTGTTTATCGATGAGATCCATACTCTGGTGGGCGCCGGGGCCATGGAGGGAGCGATGGATGCCGCCAATATTCTTAAGCCTGCCCTGGCAAGAGGAGATTTAAGAGCCATCGGTGCCACCACCCTTAACGAGTACCAGAAGTATTTCGAGAAGGATAAGGCGCTGGAAAGGAGGTTCCAAAAAGTTTTTGTCGATGATCCGAATACGGAAGATGCCATTTCCATTCTTCGAGGCTTAAAGGATCGCTATGAGCGACATCATGAAGTACAAATTAAAGATGAGGCCATTATAGCCGCCGTAGAACTTTCCCAGCGATATATTACCGATCGCTTTTTACCCGACAAGGCCATCGATCTGATCGACGAGAGTGCGGCGAAACTCAAACTGGAAATTAATTCCATGCCCGAGGAACTCGATGAACTCGAGCGCCGAATTCGTCAGCTCGAAATTGAAAGAGAGGCCATTAAACGCGAAGATGATAAAGAAAAACTTCAGCAACTCAGCCAGGATATTTCATTATTGCACGTCCAAAGAGACACTTTAAAAGCCAAATGGCTGGAAGAAAAAGGCGTGGTCGAACAGATCAACCAGGCGAAGTCTCGCATGGAGTCCCTGAAACTTGAAGCAGAGAAAGCAGAACGGGACGGAGATTATGGACGGGTCGCGGAGATTCGCTATGGATTGATTCAGGAAGAGGAGGCAAAAATTAAGGCATTGCACCAGCAGTGGGCCGAGCGCGATGACCAGCGCCGACTGCTGAAAGAAGAAGTCGATGCCGAGGATATCGCTGAAAACGTGGCCCGGCTCACGGGGATTCCCATCCAGCGCATGTTGAAGTCCGAGAAGGAAAAACTCCTTTCCTTGGAAGTCGAACTTGGAAAACGAGTGGTGGGCCAGCAGGCCTGGCAGACCCCAACCGGCCCATGGGTTCGTTTATCTTCCTGGGAACCACCGGGGTGGGGAAGACGGAGCTGGCTAAAGCTTTGGCAGAACTGCTATTCGACGATGAGCACATGATGACGAGAATCGATATGAGTGAATACCAGGAAAAGCACAGCGTCTCTCGGCTGCTTGGTGCTCCTCCGGGCTATATCGGCTACGAAGAAGGCGGACAACTTACGGAAGCGGTACGCAGGAAGCCCTATTCGGTGATTCTGCTCGATGAAATCGAAAAAGCGCATCCGGACACTTTTA
>CAZYEZ010000039.1:2214-16267 GCA_964646775.1 uncultured Chitinophagaceae bacterium
GATGGACGACTGACCGATAACAAGGGAAGGGAGGTGAACTTCAAAAACACAATAATCATCATGACCTCGAACCTTGGAAGTCATATTCTTTCGGAAAAGTTTCAGGATATGGCCGATATCCAGGATCCCGATGAGATTGTGGATCAATCCCGAGAAATGATCATGGACTTGCTGCGTCAAACATTGCGTCCCGAGTTTTTGAACCGCATTGACGAAATTATCATGTTCCGTCCGCTTTCCCCGGCCGATATTCGCGATATCATCAAAATTCAGCTCCAGGGTTTAAAACAGCAGCTCAGCGATCAAGACCTGGATCTCGAGTTTACCGATTATGCCCTCGATTATCTTTCCCATCGAGGATTCGATCCGCAATATGGCGCCCGTCCGTTAAAGCGCGTGATCCAAAAGGAAATCGTCAACCTGTTAAGCCGGCGTATCCTATCCGGAGACCTAGACCGGAATCGGCCGGTGCTCGTCGACGTATTCGATGGGGTGGTGGTCCTACGAAATGATTCAGGCGGAGCAGGACGAGGATTCGGTGGCGTAATTTTTTACCGCATGTCCCGGGCTTGGGTTAATTTTGTGGGCCAATGGGTTCCATTTTCCAGATATTTGAGACCAGCCTCAAGCAGGCGGCCGCCGAGCTTGGGGCAAATCGGACCCGTACCTTTCTTTCATTGCTCGGTATTACGATCGGCATATTTTGCATCATCGCCGTCTTTACGGTCATCGACAGCCTGGAGAAGAACCTGCAAAACAATATGGCTAGCCTTGGGTCGGATGTCATTTATCTATCCCGCAAACCCTGGATTCCAGAAGGCGAGTTCCGGTGGTGGGAGTATCTGGAAAGAGCGCCGATGGGCGATGAAGAGTTAAACACCATCAGTCGGCTGCCCTCCGTTCAGTTGGCTTCCATTTGCCATACGGCCTCGGTTTCGCTTCACTATCAGGAAGAAAGCCTGGAAGGTGCCATGGCCTATGCCGTGACGGAGCATTTTGACCGAATCCAGAACCTGGACATTGAGAAGGGGCGCTATCTTAGCGCCGCCGAACTGGCCGCCGGCACGGCGGTTGCGGTCATTGGAAAGGAGATTGAAGAGGCTTTCTTTCCCTTTGGGGTAGAAGCCGTGGGAAAAACGCTTACCATGAAAGGCAGGCGTTTCCAGATCATAGGGGTGATGAAAAAATCGGGGCAAAACATGGCGGGGTTTCAGTTCGACAATGCCGTCGTATACCCCTATCGCCTTGCCCAAGGACTGTTCGCCATGAACTCCCTAGACTGGAGTAACGACCCGGTCATCATGGTGAAGGCCCAACCCAGGGTTCGGGTCGAAGATATGACCGATGAGGTGCAAGGACATCTTCGCGCCTTAAGAAAAGTCAAACCCGGAGATGCAAATAATTTTTCCGTCAACCAGCTCTCTCAGGTTTCCGAGCGCATGGATATGATGTTTGGAACCATTAACCTAGTCGGCGCCATTATTGGTGGATTCGCACTGGTCGTCGGTGCTTTCGGGATCGCCAACATCATGTTCGTCACCGTTCGGGAAAGGACCCGCCTTATCGGAATTAAGAAAGCCATAGGGGCTAGAAGTAAGAACATCCTCACGGAGTTTCTTATCGAAGCTGTGGTCTTATGCCTTATCGGAGGAAGCATAGGTATACTTGTGGTCATGTTGCTGGGTTTATGGATGACCCATGGTCTGGACTTTCCCGTCCACCTTTCGGCGAAGAATATTATTTTAGGCGTTTCGATTTCTGCGCTGGTAGGAATCCTAGCTGGGTATATACCCGCTAGAACAGCGGCGAGGCTAGACCCGGTGGTTGCGATTCGATCCCAGTGATAATGCGAATTGGTAGTATGAAAAAGAATAAACTTTTAGTCCTGAATCAGGAAATGATCCGGCGCAAAATACAGCGGATGGCTTTCGAAATTTGGGAAGCCAACGCCGAGGAAAAACAGATTACCTTGGTGGGCATCCGTTCGACGGGCGAAGTATTGGCAGGGCTACTCAAAAAACAACTGGATTCCATTGCGCCTTTTGCTGTAGAAGTCATCGGCCTGAGTTTGAACAAGCGCCAACCCCTGAATGCCCCCATTGCCTTAGATCGAGCCGTCAAAGATCGCTCGGTGGTCCTTATCGATGATGTTGCAAACTCCGGGCGAACCTTGATGTATGCATTGACTCCTTTGCTGAAGTTCGACCTGGATCGCTTGCTCATTTGCGTCCTTATGGATCGGAGCCACAAGGCTTTTCCCATCGCCCCGGATATCGTAGGCCACAGTCTCGCGACCACCATACAGGAGCGCATAGAAGTAGAGGCCGAAGGAGATCAGCTGGTTGGATCTTATTTGCTATAAGAAGGCGGGCATCGACGTAGAAGTTGCCTTCGCCTTTCATGAATTTATTTATCCCAATAACCTTTGAATTAGACAAGAAATCGACATGGCGGTAACGATTTTAATCCACGGAGGAGCCGGAAATATCCACCCGCAAATGATGGATAGCGAAACAGAAAAAGCCTATGAGCTAGGCCTGCAGGAGGCAAGGGATGCGGGCTATGCGGTCTTATCTGCCGGCGGTTCGGCCCTGGACGCGGTCGTCACCGCCATTAGCCATTTGGAAGACAACCCCTTGTTTAACGCAGGGAGGGGATCGGTATTTACTAAAAAAGGCCTCCATGAAATGGATGCCGCGGTCATGGAAGGAAGAGCTCTTATGGCGGGTTCCGTCCTCGGCGTCCGAAACATTAAGAATCCCATTCAGTTGGCCAAAGAAGTCATGCTTCATTCCGGCCACGTGATGTTGAGTGGTGCCGGCGCCGCAGATTTTGCCCTTCAAAGAGGTATGGAACGCATGCCGGATTCGTATTTTTTCAACAAAGTCCGCTATGATCAGTGGACCAAGATTCGAGATAGCGATTTTACCCAACTGGATCACGAGGGCGATAACATGAAATCGGGCATCCCTTCCGGAGACCATAAATTTGGGACCGTAGGGGCCGTTGCCTGTGACCAAGAGGGAAACCTTGCCGCCGGGACGTCTACGGGTGGAATGACCAATAAGCGATTCGGTCGAATTGGCGACTCGGGCGTGATCGGTGCCGGCACCTATGCTTCCAACCATAGTTGTGCGATCTCATGCACCGGCCATGGCGAGTTATTTCTAAGAGCCGTGGCCGCCTATGACGTGTCTTGCCTCATGGAGTACGGGGGGCTTTCCCTGCAGGAGGCTACCCGAAAAGTTGTCCATGAAAAATTGATGGCCATTGGGGGCGAAGGAGGCATGATTGCCTTGAACCGTCGCGGGGAATATAGTTTCTGCTTTAACTCCCGGGGGATGTACCGAGGGATGAAAAACGATCAGGGGGAGGAATGGGTAGCCTTTTATGGGCCCGATGATGCGCAGCTTTCGTAGAGCAGGGGATTCGGGTCTAGATCCTTTGGGGCTCAAAATCACATCGACTAAAATAAGCGCGGTCATCGGCCAGGGCTTTATGCTGGGCCATGGCCTTAAATCGCGCCACCAGGGCGCTGAGGGGGGAGAGGATGAAGATACCGGTCAGAAGCAGGTACTGAAACGTCCGAAGTCTCCTTTTGCGCCGTGGATCTCCAGGGCCCCCTTTTTTTCGAATAAATGGACCCCAGAACCGAAAGTTCTTGATGCCTTGTTTTTCCAGAAGTATTAAGGAGGAGGTGAGCGGAACGGCGCCCAGGGTAAGCAGCTCCTCTTGAAGCTTCGCATAGTTTTCCGAGGCAAGGTGCTTGCCGATGCATGGCCCGAGGACGCGGGCCTCCTGCATGGAGGCAAGAGAAATTCCGGCTTCCGGCAAAAGGCCTGAAGCTTGCTTTTTCCCCTTGAACGCCCAACGAATCACCGTCAGCAGGGAAATGAGGTTGGAATGTTTATCCTCCAGAACAATCTGACCCACATGGCGGGCCTTACAATCCGACAAGTACTGTTTTATCTTTTCCTGGGCATTGAGCCACATATTCCGAGTTCCGGCCACGGTAATCACAGGTTTGCCTTCAAGAATCTGTTTTGCTTGCGGGGACTGCAGAAAAGAGGCCACCGGGATGGATGGATGTAGAAACCAAGGCTGATAGCCTAAGATGATCAAATCATGAGATCGGTCGCAGGCCGAAGGTGGCAAAGGGTTCAAAGCTACGGGAACCCCAACCACGGATTCGGGCATGGCATCAAAGAACTTATAGGAAGTCCAAGGGAAAGGAAAGTCCGTCTTGGGCCGGATTTGGGCATACTCGATTTCGACCGTTCCTTCTAAGGCATGGAGTACCGATTCAATGACCAGCCGGCATTGGCCCGTCTGGCTATAGTAAACGACCAGAATCTTCTTTTTTGTATGGATATCCGAATTCATCAGGATGATACAACCGTAAGGTAGAGGTAGGCATAAGTGAAACGGGCACTTTCCGGGACCATGACCAGAATCTGGTCTCCTTCCTGGACGCGGGAAGAGGCCATGAGCTCCTCGAGCATGAGTAAAGGCGAGGCACTGCCTACATTGCCCACCGAGGGGAGATTATAGAACCATTTTTCATAGGGAATCTCCAAACCGATCTTCGCTTGATAGTCGTAAATCTTCGATTTAAAGAACATCGATGACATATGCGGTAGATAATGGTCTATTTGATCGGCTTCCAGCTTATGCTTTTTCATGAGCTCGGCTAGAAAATCCCCTCCTTTCTTAATGATATGTTCACCGAGAAGTCGCGTGTCCTGTTTGACGGAAAAGATCGATTGCTCGATCCAGGACGACGGAGGAAAGTCATGGAATCCCCGCAATGATCCATCTTTCATTTTTTCTGCTCCCGCATACATGCAGGTCTCCAGCTCATGGGCATAGGAGGTCGTTTCAATCCATTCGATCCGCAAGCTGAGGCCTGAGGGAGCGGGCTCATCGGTTAACCAGGCGGCGGCGGCACCATCGGAGAGCATCCATCTGAGAAAGTCTTTTTCAAAGGCCAGATAGGGGTTTTCCTCGATCTCGGCTCGGCTTCGCATCTCTGGCTGAAAACGATCGGCTCGGGTATAAGCGGAATGTCGCTCGCTTCCCGAGCAAACCGCCTGGCGGCTTTGCCCGCTTCCAATCGATGTGTAGGCATACTTAAGGGCTTGCATGCTGCTGCAGCAGGTGCCTTGGGCGGAGATGATTTCCATGGGATGGGTGCCCAGCTCCCCGTGAATCATGGCCGCCAGGGAGGGAACCAGATGGTCCATGGATCCGGTTCCGGCAGCTAGGACTTCAATCTTCTTTAAATCTTCCTGATCATCGAAAAGGCGGCGAATGGCTTCGGCCGCCATTCCGGCATTGGTATGGGTTGCGTTTCCACTCCGGTCCATGGCATAATAGCGCTGACGGATTCCATTGTTTCGAAGGATGAGCGTTCGGGTGCGAGAAGGTTTTCCTTCGACCATACCGAGTATGGTTTCCATCTCATCGTTGGACACCGGATCGTTGGGAAGAAATTTGGCTAGGCGTTTAATATATACGGGTTTCAATTTAGAAGATTTGGAGCCAAAATTAATGATAACCCGCAATTTCTGAAATCCTGATCGCAGGAACGGGAACTTGAACCTGCCCCGGATGCTTGGTCACAACGCTTTTTGCACAAAAATAGCATCGAAAAAAAAGCGGCCTTGGATAGGTTCCTTCCTTGAGCCGCTGAAGTAAATTTAAATGCAAAGGATCGGTTTAGCTCGGACTATAGAGGTAGTAATAAACCCCTTGTTTGCCGGGATAGCGCCCGCTAAACTGGAGCTTTTTGCCCGTCTTTAGCAGTAATGACAAATCCTCGATGGTCCGAATGGGCATGTCATTAATATGGGTTATGATGTATCCGGGCTGAATGTCGGTTAGCTGAGCCAGTAACCCTTTCCCTGGATCCGATATCATGAATCCGTGTCGGAGTCCATGCTCGGCCATCTCCTCTGGGGTCAGACGGCGGATTTTAGCTCCGAGCAAATCGTAGTCGTCCCCTCGCCGAATAATTTCTGTACTGTTTTCAATATTACGGAGTTCTACCCGGCTTCGATGGGTCTTCCCATTTCTTAAATATTGCACTTCAATATGATCTCCCGGCTGGTATCGGGCCATTTGCTCGACCAGCTGTGTTTCCGTACGGGTCGGATGTCCATTAATGGACAGGATGAAATCGCCTTTCTTCAGGCCTGCCCGATCCGCGCCCGATTGAGGGATCACATGTTCAATATAGACGCCTTCGATTCTATCCAGGCCCAGCTCACGCATGGCCTCGGGGCTCAATCGCTTGCGATTCGGATATTGAATGCCTAGGTAGGCTCTTTGAACAGAACCATAGGCGACTAAATCGCTGACTACTTTTTGCACCATATTCGAGGGAATGGCATAAGAATAGCCCGCATAGGATCCGGTCGGAGAGGCAATGGCAGAATTTATGCCGATGAGTTCCCCTGCGGTGTTGACAAGGGCGCCGCCACTATTACCTGGGTTGACCGCCGCATCGGTTTGAATGAAAGATTCAACCGCATGCAGAGACTGGGACTGATTGATGCCCAGGGCCCTTCCTTTAGCGCTCACAATCCCTGCCGTCACGGTGGCATCCAGGCTGAGGTGGTAGCCAACGGCCAGGACCCATTGTCCCAGGCGAACCTCGTCGGAGTTACCAAAAGCCAAGTAAGGAAGCGGTTTGGATTCATCGACTTTCAGCACCGAGATGTCGGTGGCCGGATCGGAGGCGATGACCCGTGCTTCGGTGGTATAGCGGTCATTGAAGGTCACGGTGACTTTCTCTGCTCCGGAAATTACATGATAGTTGGTCACAATGTATCCAGAGGGATCAAAAACAACTCCGGATCCCGATCCACGTTGAGGGGGTATATAATATTGACGCTGGCCGAACAAAGGGCCAAAGAGACGAGAGGTGATGGGATCTTCGGCGACGACGGCTTTTGCGGCCGATAAAGTACGAATATGAACCACCGCGCTTACTGATTTTGCAGCCGCTTCTTCAAATTGGCCGGGCGCAGCTGGCGTGGCCGGTTGGCCCGGCGACGAAGCCCACTGGGCAATAACCGGTGCGGAATCCATCTCCGGGGCCGGATGAGACTTTAGGAAAGGAAAGGCCAGCAGCAAGACAGCAAGGCTTGTGAGGGTGGATGTTAAAATGATTTGCAGGTTTGATTTTTGCTTACTCATGCTGAATCAAATTTTGTATTCAAATTTAGCCCGAATAGATTATAAAATCTGTTAAAACCACCGTAGAGAAAGGCTTGTATCGGCCTCGATTATAAGCGGATTGGAATCATATATAGAGAGGGTTTCCGCAGTAGGGAATCGAGTCGCTATAGAAATTCGAGACTACCCTGAGAAAATCGCTCCCTGAAATGCGAATATTTCGCATAATTCAATTACCTTTGCCCCTCAAAATTAAAGAACACCTATCATCTATTAATAATTAAATTCATGGCAGATCTACGCTTGCAGCGAAATTTCGGCATTGCCGCGCATATCGACGCCGGTAAGACCACAACGACCGAACGTATTCTATTTTATACGGGAGTGAACCATAAAATCGGGGAAGTCCATGAGGGCGCAGCCACGATGGACTGGATGGCTCAAGAACAGGAGCGCGGAATTACCATTACCTCCGCCGCTACAACCTGCTTTTGGAACTTCCCGACTTCCCAGGGCAAACCGCTCCCGGAATCTCAGAAATATAAGTTCAACATTATCGACACCCCTGGACACGTGGACTTCACCGTAGAAGTGGAGCGGTCTATGCGGGTGCTGGATGGGCTGGTTGCACTTTTTTCCGCCGTGGATGGGGTAGAGCCTCAAAGTGAAACCGTATGGCGCCAGGCTAACCGCTACAAAGTGCCAAGAATTGGGTTTGTGAACAAAATGGATCGCATTGGCGCCGATTTTCTTGCCGTTGTTCAGCAAGTTCGCGATATGCTGGGCGCGAAATCCATTCCATTGCAGCTGCCCATAGGAAGTGAAGACAGTTTCCGCGGTGTGGTGGATCTGGTTACCATGAAGGCCATCGAATGGGATGATGCCACCCATGGTATGACCTATACAGAGATTGAGATCCCCGAGGATATGGTGGAAGATGCGCAGCATTGGAGAGCCCAGCTGGTGGAGGCCGTCGCCGAATACGATGACGAACTCATGGAGAAATTCTTCGAGGATCCCAATAGCATCACCGTTGATGAAATTCATACGGCGATTCGTAAAGCGACCATTGACCTGAGCATTATCCCTATGCTCTGCGGTTCATCTTATAAGAACAAAGGGGTTCAGAAGCTCCTGGATAGCGTGATTCGCTACTTGCCCTCTCCTGCAGATATTGAAGCCATTAATGGTCTCAATCCAGAAACCGGGGAGCAACTCGAGCGTCACCCGGATTCGAACGAGCCTTTTGCCGCCCTGGCTTTTAAGATCATGACGGATCCCTTCGTAGGGCGACTGGCATTCTTCCGTGTCTATTCGGGAAAACTGGATGCAGGCTCTTATGTGCTGAACGTAAGATCTGGAAAGAATGAAAGGATTTCCCGTATCATGCAGATGCACGCCAACAAGCAGACGCCATTAGACCGAATCCATGCCGGAGATATAGGTGCCGCCGTAGGGTTTAAGGACATCAAGACCGGAGACACCCTCTGCGATGAAAAGCATCCGATCGTATTGGAGAACATGTTTATCCCAGATCCCGTAATTGCCATCGCCATTGAGCCTAAAACGCAGGCCGATGTAGATAAAATGGGTATGGCCATCTCTAAGCTCATTGAAGAAGATCCGACGCTTCGCGTAAAAACCGATGAAGATACAGGGCAGACCATCCTGCAAGGAATGGGAGAGCTACACCTAGAGATTATCGTGGACCGTTTGCGCCGGGAATTCAAGGTAGAGATCAACCAGGGCGCGCCCCAGGTTGCCTATAAAGAAGCCTTCACGGTCAATGTGCAACATCGGGAAGTTTATAAGAAACAAACCGGGGGCCGGGGTAAGTTTGCCGACATTCAGTTTGAAATCGGACCCGCGGATGAAGCGTTCCTTAAGGAAGAGAAAGGAACCTTCCAGTTCATTAATGATATCTTTGGAGGAGCGATTCCTAAAGAGTTTATTCCAGCCATTCAAAAAGGTTTTGAATCGTCCATGAATACGGGTGCTTTAGCGGGATTCCCTGTAGAGAGCATGCGGATTCGGATATTCGACGGCTCCTTCCACCAGGTGGACTCGGACGCTATGTCTTTTGAACTTTGTGCCAAAGCTGGGTTTAGGGAAGCAGGGAAGAAGGCGAAGCCGGTTTTGCTGGAGCCCATCATGAAGATTGAGGTTTCGACTCCCGATCAGTACATGGGTGATGTAACCGGAGACTTGAACCGTCGTCGGGCACTCTTGGAAGGAATGGACAGTCGCAACAACCTTCAGGTCATCAAGGCCAAAGTACCTTTAAGTGAAATGTTTGGTTATGTGACTCAGCTTCGATCCTTATCTTCTGGCCGGGCGACCTCCGTCATGGAATTTAGCCATTATGCAGCGGCACCTAAGAATATCGAAGAAGAAGTCGTAGCCAAAGCCAAAGGGAAGGTAAATGCCTAAAAACGTCTAGAAACGTTTAATATCGTTTCCTGCCTTGTAATAGCTGTGAAAGCCTGCCCCATTTTTAATGGAGTGCAGGCTTTCCCTTTGATACGCCCTGCAATATTCCCCCAATGCTTCGAGTTGCATGGGACCTTGGTCTGACCCAAGTTCCGCGCTCAAAAAGCAAGAGAAACTGGGTTGGAGCAAAAGAGGCCTTTCAAGAAAATGGTTGCGGTGGTCTCGATCTTCAGATGGCTAGTCTAGTTGCTGAAGTCTGGCGGGGAGAGGGGAGACAAGATTCCCAGCTCAGGTATGATCAGGATTTATGATCAGGATTATACAGACCTGAAAGTTTCCAGGTACGAACCAAGATTCGAACAGCTTGTCTTACCTAGGTCCCTCCCAGTCATCCCGAAAAAATGCGATGGCCATGGCAAGGATTTGCATAGACTCGAACCTTTGCAACGATCCCAAGCCTGGGATAAGACCTTAATATGCCCGCGATGGTTCTCAGAGACGGATTCGCTATCTTTGCGGTGCCTGACTTAAAAATTGATCTCATGAAAAAATGGATGTTGTTTTTAACAATTAGCTGTGGTGGATTTGTCGCATGTCAATCGGGCTCCGAGGAAGCTGCGACCGGGCACAGTGGCCATGAAGAATCCAACGCGCCCTCTACGGAAGCCTTAGCATCCGCGGATATAGATCCGGTTTGCGATATGGTTCGCGATGATAGCTGGACCGAATTTACGGTGACGGGTACCGACACGGTTTGGTTCTGCGCGGAGACCTGCAAGGAAGCCTATGAGGCCAATCCAGAGCGCTACCAATAGCAGCTCACATTTAACGGCTGTTTTTGCTAGAGCAAAGGTCGATCTCATGCTTTGCCTGGGCCCCATGGAGACGGTCCCATGGATCCGAATGACGGGCATCCCTCATTCATCCCTCATTCTTCCTAAATTTTGACGGCAGCGTGGAGGGACAATCCCGTTCTCCTTTTCAAAAAATGGGGCGGCTTGGCTTGGGTTAGAACAGACGAAGGTTAGAACAGACAGATTAGCCCTGCCCATCTCCTTTGTTGGATGCGATGGTGGATACCGATGATACCCTGTTTAATACCATGGAGGTTCTTTACTAAATGCCCTCAAATGCTTTCCCAAGGCCGCTTAAACGGTCCATGCATCCAGTTCTCAGGGGAACAGGGGAAGGGTTGTCTATAGGTAGATTAGGCTCGATCTGGAGAAAAGGCGGCCCGAGCGGCCATGATCCTTCGGCGGCCGCAGGTTTTATCCAAGCGGTTAGATTAGAGGAATTCCTTGATCTTGGCCAGGGCCAGATCAATTTCCTCGCGGGTATTATGCCTTGAGAACGAAAAACGAACAGGTATCCATCGGTGGGATTCCCCATTATAAAGGGATTTCATCACATGGCTTACCGACTCCACGCCGCTGCTGCAGGCGCTCCCGCCGCTCAGACAGATCCCGGCCATATCCAGGTTCATCAACAACATTTCGGAACGTTCGCTATGAGGGAATGAAGCGCTGAGCACGGTGTAAAGACTGGAGCCATGGACATCTCCGTTAAACCGATAGGCCGAAAACATCTGGTCGATGCGTGATTTGAGGTAGTCTTTAAGACCTTGAATGTATGCGTGATCTTCCTCATATCGCTCCATCGCCAATTCTAAGGCTTTGGCAAATCCGATGATTCCGTAAGTGTTTTCAGTTCCGGGTCGGCGATTTCTTTCTTGTCCACCTCCATGCATAAAGGGCTTAAAATCGATTTCTTGGCGAACATAAAGTAGGCCTACGCCCTTCGGGCCGTGGAACTTGTGGGCCGCTGCGCTGGCAAAGTCTACCGGCAGGGAGCTTAGAGAAATCGGATAATGCCCGATGGTTTGGACCATATCACAATGAAAATAGGCCCCGTGCTGGCGACATATTTCTCCCACCGCTTTAATCTTGAGCAGGTTGCCAATTTCATTGTTGGCGTGCATGAGCGTAACCAAGGTCTTCTTCTCACTGGATTTCAACAAAGATTCTAGCTGGTCCAGCTGGAGGTGGCCGAGACGATCTATATCGAGCAGTTGCAGCTCAACTTGTTGCTGGCAAGCCATGCTCTCTACGGTATGCAGGGTTGCATGATGCTCAAGCGGCGAACTAATGATTCGCGTACATCCAAGGGAGTGGACCGCTACTTGGATGGCTGTATTGGTGCTTTCCGTCCCTCCGGAAGTGAAAAACAGCTCGGAAGGCCGGCAATCCAGCAGCTTAGCCACGGATTTTCTAGCCGACTCAATGGCCATGCGGGTCTCCCGACCATAGGAATAGATGGAGGAGGGGTTCCCGAATTTCCCCGTAAGATAAGGCATCATGGACTTCAGGACTTCGGGATCTAAAGGGGTGGTGGCTGCATTATCTAAATATACTCTCTCCATGGTTTAGCTATTGAACTGATTGATCTCGATTTTTTGCAAAATTAATACATTTCATTGCGTATATGCAATGAATGGATGTCGCTTGTAGAAACCCACCCGCCCATGCCTGGGTTTGGTTTTTTGGCCGAGGCATAAAATCCTAGATTTGTTCTACGATTCTTTTTAACCTTAGTCCATAAAATGGTTTAAAATGGCAAAGCGGCAACAAAATGATCCCGGAACGAAGGATGGCGACCTCCTAACCCTCTTAGAAAAGCGATTTCAGGCTTCCAAAAATCGCCATCCCAAACTGTCATGGCAGAAGGTTCGCGAGCGGATTGAAGCCCATCCCTCAAAGCGAGCTATTTTGGAAAAGATGGAAGAAACGGGTGGAGAGCCAGATCTCTTTGAATATAATACTAAAACGGGCGCCTGCTTTTTTGTAGATATGGCGGAAGAATCGCCCCATGGAAGGCGGAGTCTATGTTACGATAAAAAGGCCTGGGAAGACCGGAAGGCAAACAAACCCGCAGGAAGCGCCGAAGCCATGGCGAAGGAATGGGGTGCGGAATTGCTGGATGAGCAAACCTATTTGAAGCTTCAATCATGGGGGCCCTTTGATCTAAAGACTTCCAGCTGGATTGCCACGCCTGCCGATATCCGCGAGAAGGGAGGGGCCCTGTTTGGAGACCACCGGTTCGGGCGAAGCTTTATCTACCACAACGGCGCCGAATCCTATTATGCTGCCCGGGGATTTCGGGTGGGGATATGGATTTGATCGGCCCATGAACCCAATACATCGTTGGTACGCCAGGTTGGCGCTTATAACAGTTCGGTTATTTGAGGGTCCACGGGGGATACCGCTGCGCCAAAATAATGGCTTAGCCGACCTTGCTCATCGATCAGGTACTTGGAAAAATTCCATTCAGGTTCCTGATCAAGCCAACCGTTTAGACTTGACTGGGTTAACCACTGATATATCGGATGTTGCTGCGGCCCTTTTATCACCTGGGTTTTTCTTGACAAAGGGAAGCCAATGCCAAAATGAGTCTGGCAGAAATCGGCAATCTGCCGATCATCCCCGGGTTCTTGAGCTCCAAAATCATTGGAAGGGAAACCCAGAACCTGAATCCGGTCGCCAAACGCCCGATCTAGCTGATCTAATTCTGCATACTGAGGCGTATATCCGCATTCGGAGGCCGTGTTAACCACCAGGATTTTCTTTCCTTTCCATTTGGACAATGGAAAGGTTTCTCCGGCGAGGTTGTTGAATTCGAGGGTGTCGATGGATTGGATCGGTTCTATGTTCTTTTCGTTTTTCATGATTATTTTCTTGGATGAGGAAGCAAATTTTTTCAGCAGGGGGTAAAGGCCTCGATATAGGTGATATCGTATCGAAAGACGGGTTTTTGCCATGTCTATCAAAGATAGGACTTGGAGATTAAGAAAGAAAAAGGCCTGGGTGGATGATTTGAAGGAAATGGAGGAAAAAAACCGGGATTATATTGGGAAACTTCAGATAAACGATTTACCTTTGCCTGCCAAAAATTTACTTAAAAAGGAGGACCAAAAACTTGGAAGAAAATCAATTTGTTAACCAAAACCCCTCTGCGCACGACGATTTCGATTGGAGCGTAGATAAAAGAAATGTTGCGGCTTATTCAGAAGAAAAGCGCAAAGAACTTGAATCAATCTATGATCAGACCTTCAAGCCCATTGAAGAATCAGAGCTTTTGCAAGGCGTAGTCGTAGGCTTAACCGATACGGATGCCATCATCAATATCGGGTTTAAGTCAGATGGCCTGATATCTCTCAATGAGTTCCGGGACCTGCCAGATTTAAAGGCGGGGGACGAAGTGGAAGTCATGGTGGTAGAAAAAGAAGACCGCCATGGGCATCTGCACCTGAGCCGTAAAATGGCCCGGGCAACCCGCGCTTGGCAGAAGATTGTAGAATACTATAAAACAGGCGAGCTGGTTACGGGAACCATCACGTCCAAGACGAAAGGCGGTCTCATTGCAGACGTTTATGGTCTGGAGACCTTCC
>CAZYEZ010000040.1:0-16100 GCA_964646775.1 uncultured Chitinophagaceae bacterium
CAGGGAACCCTGGCCACCCGTTGTCTGGCGGCCGGTTATGGCATGCCGGCCATCTATACCCCTGCCGGGGTCGGCACAGAGGTCGCCGAAGGAAAAGAAGTCCGAAACTTTCATGGCAAGGACTACTTGTTAGAATATGCTTTCGATGCCGAATTTGCACTGGTCAAAGCTTGGAAAGGAGACCACGAAGGCAATCTCATCTTCAAAGACACGGCCCGGAATTTTAATCCCATCATGGCCATGGCGGCTAAATATACCATTGCCGAAGTGGAAGAGCTGGTTCCGCCTGGAGAGCTGGATCCCAACGCCATCCACGTACCAGGTATTTATGTTCATTGCCTATTCCAGGGCGTGAACTATGAAAAACGCATTGAACAGCGGACCGTCCGCACCGCCCCGACCAGCGGCCAATAAAATTATAGATAACCATGAGTCTTAATAAAAATCAGATCGCCCAGCGCATTGCCCAGGAATTGCAGGACGGGTATTATGTAAACCTGGGTATTGGCATTCCCACCCTGGTGGCTAATTATATTCCCAGCGACATTAAGGTTGTATTGCAAAGTGAAAACGGCCTCCTGGGGATGGGACCTTTTCCCTATGAAGGAGAAGAAGATCCAGACCTCATCAATGCCGGCAAGCAAACCATAACCATGCTCCCAGGCGCCTCCCTATTTGACAGCGCATTGAGCTTCGGCATGATACGCGCAGGGAAAGTGGACCTAACCGTTCTGGGTGCCATGGAAGTTTCCGACACGGGAGATATCGCAAATTGGAAGATCCCCGGCAAAATGGTGAAGGGTATGGGCGGCGCCATGGATTTGGTCGCCTCGGCCAAAAATATCATTGTTGCGATGCAGCATACAGACCCCAAAGGAAGATCTAAACTTCTAAGCGCATGTCGCCTTCCCCTAACCGGCATACGCTGCATCAAGAAAGTCGTCACAAATCTGGGGGTGTTTGAAATTACCGACCAAGGATTTCTCTGCGTGGAGTACGCTCCCGGCGTAAGCATTGAAGAGATCCAGGAAAAGACGGAGGGACGACTGGTCATTTCAGATCAAGTAAAAGAAATTCAGGGTATCGATTTATGATACAGCTATACTACATACCGGTATGTAGCAAGAGCAGAACGGCCCTGGATATACTTAAAGAATCCGGACTCCCTTATGAAATCCGGGACTATATTTCATCGCCGCCAAGCCGAAGCGAACTCGAAGACCTCCTTGAGGCCCTTCAAAGGCCGGTCCTTGATTTGATTCGAATCAAGGAAGCATCGGCGGCCGAAATGGGACAGACGCATCCGAGCCAAGAGGAATGGCTGGCCTGGCTGGAGAAAAACCCCGAGGCCATGCAGCGGCCAATAGCCCGATACGGTAATCGGGCATGGATCGTGCGACCGGGAGATAAAATCCAAGAAGTCATCGATCTATATCGGGCGGAACACCAGGTATGATTCGCATCCTAAATATGCTGATCGCTGCGCTGTTCTTCTTATTCGGCGCAGAGAAATCATGGTCTCAAGCACGGTCTGAAACTGAACTCATTCACCGTTTACTCAGCCAGCTCCAATCCCAAAACGGCGTCCTCCACCTTCATGAACACGTCGCTTATGCGACCCTTTGGGAAGCAGTTCTACGCCATCCCAATCCCGATGAGGTAAAAAATCTTATTCAGCATCCGGATCGACTCAAAGCCTTTGATCCGGTTTATAATGAAAACTTCGTGAAGGATTTTGACCGGGTCGTGGTAAAAGGCCTTGCCCAGGAAATCCACTGGGGCGATATTCAACTGGCTCGATTTGAACTGCAGCCTATGGTTCTTACGCGAGACCTTGCGGGCCTCGATAAGATTATTAACAATCGGTTCCATGGGTATATACTGGTAGAGGACCGGCTTACGCGACGGCGATATGTGATAAGCTTCCGTGATATGCTTTGGATGGGCGAACACTGGTACGGAGCTCATCTGCTCAACATCCTGGAAGCCGATTCTTTCGATGAATTCCTTTTCAAGCAGGAGGAGGAAAGAAAACCCAAAGTTCCTAAGCCCCCGCCCCCGGAAACCCCTGCCGAACCACCGGTTCCGGAAAACCCGCTGGCCATCAATGTGGAAGCCTATTATGCCCAAGAGGAGCCTCCGGAAAGCCCAGAGCCTCCGGGAGAGATTTCCGAGCGACTCTATTTTCGCGGACAATTTGATGAAGAAATCGAAGTCGAATTATATCTGCGAGGAAGGAAAGGTGCCTGCCCAGAGATCAGTTGTTTTTGGGAGGGAATGTATAAGTTCCTCGACCGCCATGAATTCATCAAGCTAAAGATCACCCGAGCCCCGGATGGCACATTTCTTATGAAAGAGCAACCCGAGCTCGGAATCATGGAACTTGTTGAAGAAGGCGAGGAGCTCTATGGAGACTGGATCTCCACCCGGGACGGTACCGGCTACGATGTATTTTTTCGGCGGAAGACAGATATCCAGCCCGAAGACTACACGCGTATGGACCAGATTATGCAATTCGGCCCCTGGTCAGATTGATACGCTCCTACATATTACGGCGATACTGCCCTCCCACGGAGAATAAGGCTTTGGTGATCTGCCCCAAAGAACAGTATTTCACGGTCTCCATCAACGCTTCAAAAAGATTCTGATTTCGAACGGCCGCCTCCTGGAGGGCTTGAAGCCTCGCTTCTGCCTCTCCTTCATTGGCTTTCCATAGCTGCTGCACCGACCGAATCTGAAACTCCTTTTCGGCTTCCGTAGAGCGAATCACTTCTTGGGGAATCAACGTGGGCGAACCTTTTGAGTTCAGAAAAGTATTCACGCCGATGATGGGAAACTCCCCGCTATGCTTCAGTTTTTCGTAGTAAAGACTCTCTTCTTGAATCTTTCCGCGCTGATACATGGTTTCCATGGCTCCAAGTACGCCTCCCCGCTCGGTAATTCGATCAAATTCCATCATCACCGCTTCTTCCACCAAATCTGTGAGCTCCTCAATGATAAAGGAGCCCTGCAAGGGGTTTTCATTCTTGGCAAGGCCTAGCTCCCGGGAAATAATTAACTGAATGGCCATGGCCCGGCGGACACTTTCCTCCGTAGGGGTTGTAATGGCCTCGTCATAGGCATTCGTGTGCAGCGAGTTACAGTTATCGTAAATCGCGTAAAGCGCCTGCAAGGTCGTGCGGATATCATTAAAGTCGATTTCCTGGGCATGCAAAGACCGACCCGAAGTTTGGATATGATATTTGAGCATCTGGGATCGCTGGTTGGCCTTATACTTGTGCTTCATAGCACGAGCCCAGATTCTTCGGGCCACGCGACCAATTACGCTATACTCCGGATCAATGCCATTACTGAAGAAGAACGAGAGATTGGGGGCAAAATCATCGATATGCATTCCCCGGCTTAGATAATACTCCACATAAGTAAAACCATTGGACAAGGTGAATGCCAGCTGTGAAATGGGGTTGGCACCCGCTTCCGCAATATGGTAACCGCTGATGGATACAGAGTAAAAATTGCGAACCCCCTGATCAATGAAATATTGCTGAACGTCCCCCATGAGGCGGAGCGAAAACTCGGTAGAAAAGATACAGGTATTCTGTGCTTGATCTTCCTTGAGAATATCGGCTTGCACCGTACCGCGGACCTTGGAAAGGGTAGATTTCTTGATTTCCTCATAGACTTCGCGAGGTAGCACCTGATCTCCCGTAACGCCCAGCAACATCAATCCCAGACCGTCATGACCCTCGGGCAAAGCCCCAAGATCCGCCGCGGCTCCGGAAGGTCGGGCATCGTATCGGGGTCGCTCCATACCCTTTTCCTCATAGATACGCCGAATCTTCTCCTCCACTTCATCTACCAACCCATGTTCGCGAATATAGATTTCGCAATCCTGGTCGATGGCCGCATTCATGAAAAAGGCCGTAAGCATAGGGGCCGGACCATTGATGGTCATCGACACCGAAGTTTTCGGATCCGATAGGTGAAAACCGCTGTATAGCTTTTTGGCATCATCCAGGCAACAAACGCTTACCCCGGCATTCCCAATCTTGCCATAGATATCTGGGCGATGATCGGGGTCTTGTCCATAAAGGGTCACGCTATCAAAAGCCGTACTCAATCGTTTGGCCGGCATGCCCAGGGAAACATAATGAAACCTTTTGTTCGTCCGCTCGGGACCTCCTTCCCCAGCAAACATCCGGGTCGGGTCTTCGCCTTCCCGCTTGAAGGGGTAGATTCCTGCCGTATAGGGGAACTCTCCGGGGTAGTTCTCTTTCCAAATCCACCGAACCTGATCGCCCCAGGCCTTATAGGGGGGCGTGGCCACCTTGGGTATGGGTAACTGAGACAGGGAAGTCGTCCGGGTCTTTATACGGATTTCTTTGCCCCGTACGACAAAAGAATAAAACTCATCTTGATACTTCTGTTTTTGCGCATCCCAGCTTTCAATCTTTTCGAGGTTTAGCGGATCCAGGGAAGCTTTAATACGCTGGTAGGCATCTTCGGTCGCCGCATGCCAGGTCTCGGAGGCCTGGTCCCCTCCTTGCTCGTTCATCACGGAAATGGCAGTATGGAGTCCATATAACTTCTCCGCCTGTTGGGACTGCTCCTCTATCCACTGCTCATGCTGGCGGTGTGCTTCCGTAATCTCGCTAAGATAGCGAACCCGCGAAGGGGGAATGATGTGAATCTTCTCCGCATTCTCCTCGGATGGCTGAAATCCCGAGGCCAGGACCCCTTCGGTAATCGCCTCCAGCTTTTCCATCAAAGCCCGATAAAAACGATTGGTTCCCGGATCGTTAAACTGGCTGGCAATGGTGCCATAAACCGGCATCTGTTCCCAGTCTTCGTCAAATCGCTTATGGTTTCGCTGATATTGCTTCTTTACGTCCCGGAGCGCATCGGCAGCGCCTCGCTTGTCGAATTTGTTAATGGCGACGAGGTCGGCAAAGTCGAGCATATCGATTTTTTCCAGCTGGGAGGCTGCCCCATATTCTGGCGTCATGACATAGAGGCTCAGATCGCCATATTCAGAGATCTGCGTATCGCTTTGACCGATGCCGGATGTCTCCAAGATTACGAGGTCAAAACCTGCATCTTTGAGTATATCGATGGCGTCCTGAACATAAGGGGAAAGCGCCAGATTAGACTGGCGGGTCGCCATCGACCGCATGAAAACCCGCTCATTTGAAATGGCATTCATGCGGATCCGATCTCCCAGTAAGGCACCGCCGGTTTTTCTTTTCGAAGGATCCACCGATATGATGCCCATTTTCTTATCTGGAAAATCCAAAAGGAATCGACGCACCAGCTCGTCGATCAGGGAACTTTTTCCGGCGCCGCCCGTACCCGTGATACCCAAAACGGGCGTCTTTGACTGCTGAACCCGCTCCCGAACTTGCCGGAGCATGGCCTGCGTTTCTTCCCGTTCATTTTGATTTTCCGCCGCCGAAATGCGCTGCGCGATCTGCTTGTGATCAGAGGGACGAAGCGCCGGAGCCTCCATGTCCAAGCGATCCCCGGTGGGAAAGTCCGATTGTTCGATCAGATCATCGATCATCCCCTGCAAACCCATACGGCGTCCGTCATCGGGTGAGTAAATCCGGGCGACTCCATAGGCCATGAGTTCCTCGATTTCCGTTGGCAGAATCACCCCGCCACCCCCGCCAAAAACCCGGATATGCCCGGCCCCTCGTTCCCGTAGAAGGTCTACCATGTATTTGAAATACTCCATATGGCCCCCTTGATAGGAGGTAATGGCAATGGCATTCGCATCTTCCTGGATGGCACAGCTTACGATCTCTGCAACGCTTCGGTCGTGCCCTAAATGGATGACTTCCGCCCCGCTACTCTGCATGACGCGGCGCATAATATTGATGGTCGCATCGTGGCCGTCAAATAAGCTAGCCGCCGTTACGATGCGAAGTTTATTGCTGGGAATGTAGCTCATAGAATCCTTGCATTTATCCAGGTTAAGATTCGGTGTTTTTCCGAATCCAAGGCGGGCTAAGTTACAAAATCCGGATGGGATATAGGGGTTGGTAACCATCAACTTAGCAGGCCGAGCCGCGATGCGCTACCCCTTTAGTCCACCGCAGCTGCCTGCCGACTTGGCGAAGGAAATCCCCTTTTGCTACCGAGCAAAAGGCGGTGAAAAAGGGCCTCCCATTGATCCAGAATATGGTCTGGCTTATAGCGCTCGACATTTTCTCTTGCCTTCGCCCCCATTTTGCGCCTCCGCGCATCGTCTCCCATCAGCAGAATCAGCTTTTCTGCCAAAGCACGGGGGTTTTCCTTTTCTACCAGAAAACCGTCCTCCCCATCGCGAATAATATCCGCCGGACCCGTCTCGCAGTCAAAACTCACACAAGGCAGACCACAGGCCATGGCCTCAATCAAAACCATACCAAAACCTTCCGAGCGAGAGCTAAGTACATAGAGCGCGCTTTCAAGGTATTTACTTTCTATGTCCCTTTCCGGCGGAAAGAAATGCACATTGTTTTTCAAATTCCGGGTATCGAGAAAATCTAAGTTTTCCTTCCCGTAAAGGTGCAGGGACCAATCGGGGAATTTCGCATGAACCTGTTCCCAGGCCTCCATTAATAAATCATGTCCTTTGAGATAGGAAATCTTTCCTACGGAAATCACCTGCCTGCTGTTTAGATCAGACACTTGATTGGGATAAAAAGACAAGGGGTTGGGAATGACGGCTAAATTTCTAAATCCCGGCCATTCCTTTCGATTTCCCTCCGTTAATACCACAAAGGATGAGAAGCGTCGGCCCAGGGTGGTCATCATCTGCCATTTCGCTTGCCGCTTCCAAGTGCCCAGCATGGATTCCCCTCCTCGGCGTTCAATCTCCTTAGAAGCATGTCGCTCGTATAGGATTGGCGCCTTGGTTTTCAGAAAAACGGGAATAAAAAACCCTTTTAGGCCATCATCGCAAACCGAAATGATATCGGGATTAAAGCGATCCACGGCCTGTTGGATCCCGCGGCGATAATCCCGAATATAGGATAATGGCTGACTGCTTACCGAGATCGGTAGCCACTGAATTTTATCTGAGAACGAATAAAAAGGATCCTTCAAGCCTTGATTCAGCCCTAGTATGGCGACTTCGTACCCTCTTTTCTCGGCCAGCATCGAGGCTTTTATCGACAAAACTCTTTCGAGTCCCCCGGCGCCGTTAATCCCATTGGTAATATATAATATTTTCATGCGTTTATGATTCCTTGGGCCTGTCCCCCGGCTTTTCTCCTTGGGTCGGTAATTCGGGCTGCGTATACCAACGGCTATACATTACATAGTTTCTAGCAATGCGTCGAACTTCTCCGTCCATGAGCTCCGGGCTCACTCGTTTCACCATTTTGGCTGGCACGCCCGCATAGACCGCCCCTTCCTCGATGATGGTTCCTTCCAAAACCACAGCGCCTGCGGCGATTACGGAATGACTTCCAATATGTACCCGGTCCATGATAATCGCCCCCATGCCGATCAAGACATGGCTTTCAATACGGCAACCATGGACAATGGCATGATGCCCAATGGACACGTCATCGCCGATCCAAGTTTTAGTTTTCTCGTAAGTACAATGGATACAAGCCCCATCTTGGACATTTACCCGGTTCCCTAAACGAATCGAATTCACGTCGCCCCGAATGACGGCGTTAAACCATATACTACACTGATTGCCCATTTCGACATCCCCGACGACGGTCGCGTTCGGTGCAATAAAACAGTCTTCAGGAATCTTTGGCGCTTTGCCTCTTAATGGAATAACCCAAGCCATAGGTGCTATATCTTTAGTTCGTAAATAGGAGGCAGGCATCGCTCCTCCTCCTTCCTTTGGATCCTAGCTTCTGAAAAAAAGATTGTATTTCAGGATACAGTATATCGCCCGAAATCCGTCCTTCCATCCAATCTTTTTCCCTTCCTCATAGGTTCTTCCGTAGTACGAAATTCCGACTTCATAAATTCTTACTCCTTTGATTCGAGCAATTTTGGCCGTCACTTCTGGCTCGAAGCCGAATCGATTCTCCCGAAGCCTCACCCTTTGGATGATTTCCCGCCGAAATAGCTTATAACAGGTTTCCATATCGGTAAGGTTTAGATTGGTCAGCATATTGGACAGGCTGGTTAGCCATCGGTTTCCAATAGAATGCCAGAAGAAGAGAATTCGATGGGGATTGCCCCCGATAAATCGAGAACCGTAAACCACATCAGCCCGGTTATCCAGTATGGGCCGAAGCAAAATATTGTACTCATGAGGGTCGTATTCCAGGTCCGCATCCTGAATGATTACATAATCCCCGGTTGCCTCCCTGATACCGGTGCGCAGGGCCGCCCCTTTTCCTTGATTATAAGCATGAGAGAGGAATCGTATATTCATTTCCGGATGCTGATTCCGGTAATTCTCCACCGACTTAACCGTGTCGTCGGTGGAGCAATCATTCACAATAATGATTTCTTTATCTAAGTTGCCAATAAGCTTTACTTCATTAATTTGGTTTAAAATTAAATGAATGGTTTTCTCCTCGTTATAGGCAGGAATAACAATAGACAGTTTGGACATATAATCCATTTATAGCAGAAACTTTCTGGAGGTTCTATGCTGCAAAATAGTCAAATTCCTTACTAAGAAGTCATGTCCTAATTTGAGCCCTTAATTTCCTAGCCTTGCAATAAGAGCTTTTTCAAAAATTTTGGAATAGTTTTGCTAGTCCTGTCTGTTCAGGGAACCAGTCGAGATATGGAGGCGTACCTAAGATTACTTAAGCAGGTGTTGGAAGAAGGGCAACCCAAATCGGACCGCACAGGTACCGGGACCCTAAGTTTGTTTGGGCATCAGCTTCGCTTTGACCTAAGCAAAGGGTTCCCGCTGGTTACCACAAAAAAAGTACACCTAAAATCGATTATTCACGAGTTACTCTGGTTTATCAAAGGCGATACGAACATCGCATACTTGAAAAAAAACGGGGTGAGTATCTGGGATGAATGGGCCGATGAGCGGGGGGAACTCGGACCGGTTTATGGAAAGCAATGGCGCAGCTGGGAAGGAAAAGATGGCAAGGTCCATGATCAGCTGACGGAACTTCTGGCACAGATACGTCAGAATCCGGACAGTCGTCGCCTCATTATTTCGGCCTGGAATGTCGCAGAACTCGATAACATGGCGCTTAGTCCCTGTCATGTGCTTTTTCAATTTTATGTTTCTCAAGGAGAGCTAAGCTGTCATCTCTATCAGCGCAGTGCGGATCTATTCCTTGGCGTTCCATTTAACATCGCCTCCTATGCCTTGTTGACGCTCATGGTGGCCCAGGTATGCGATCTTCGCCCCGGAAGTTTCATACACAGCTTTGGAGATGTTCATTTATATAATAACCATATAGAACAAGCAAAAACGCAGTTAAACCGAAATCCCTACCCCTTACCCGAAATGAAATTAAATCCCAACGTGCGGGATTTATTCGCTTTTCAGTACGACGATTTCGAGCTGCATAATTATCAAGCTCATCCGCGCATTTCGGCTCCTGTATCCATTTGACCGATAAGGATGCTGAGATGGCCTCAACAAAAATGTATCGATGAAGCTAAGCCTACTGTTGGCCATGGACGAGAATCAAGCAATTGGCCTGAATAATCAACTCCCATGGCGGCTTCCGGCCGAACTGGCCTTTTTCAAGCGTACCACCATGGGCAAGCCCATCCTTATGGGAAGAAAAACCTTCGATTCGCTAGGCAGACCTCTGAAGGGCAGGGAAAACCTCGTTCTTAGCCGAAATCCGGCCTGGCAGGCTCCCGATGGGGTCAAGGTATTTTCCGACCTTGAATCCGCCCTCGATTATCTACGGGCGGGCACCTATGAAGAAGTGTTTATTATCGGTGGAGCCCAGATTTTTGAAAAAACGCTGCCCATAGCCGATCGCCTTCGTATTACTCAGGTAAAAACTCAGGTTCCGAAAGCCGACACGTATTTCCCCTCATTCTCCAGGGACGAATGGGAACGCGTGGATGTCCAGGCATTTTCTAAAGATGAGGATAATCCCTTTGACTATTGTTTCGAGATCTACGAAAGAAGGTCGTCGTGAATTACTATTCCTTGGCTTCGTTTTTAAATTATTTGATCCGCTCCAAAACCCGGCATGCCCTCCAAGCTCCCCTTGCTTTTGAATTTGCAGATCAAGTCCTTCGCCCCAAGAGGCCCAAAGGTTTAATGGTCCGCCTTCGCAGCCATTACCCGGACCGGCCGATTTTTATCATCGATGGAGATGCCGACCCTTTCCCTTCTGCGGATGATTTTCCCGACCGATCCATCCTCGTCATGCCTCGACCATACGCCCACCGACGGCACCATCAGCATTGGCTATCCTGGCTTCAGTCGGAGACAGGCCGTTTGGGTATTGATCTGTATCAGTACGGGATACTGTTCTTAGATTCGGGTCTGCGCTATACTCAGTTTTATCGGCTTCGGTATCTGCGAAAAGAATCCTCTAACCTGCCGGAGACCTTTTCGAAAAACAGTAAATAAATCGCTCCCTTTGAGCTCAAACCCCTGATACGGCAAAATATCCGTAACTTTGGCCTGTGATCCATCTTGCGGAAATCAATACTGATCCAAAGTCTTTACCCCTCTGGAGACTGCTGGGAAAAGAAACCCAGATTGTTTCTCGAGCGTGGTTTCCAATCAATCAGCATATCCATGCTGAATGGATCGGAATTCAGCTGCCTGACGAAGGCTTTTCCGATTCTCATGGTTTGTTGCATCTCCTTCCCATCGAAGAAGATCGGTTCTGCGTCCACCTACTCTATTTGCAAGTTGATCGGGTATCCAGCGATGCCAAAGTATTCTGGCTAGAGTTTCAGCCGGGCTTCTTTGAGCAGTTCCCTTTAGATATCCTCCGGAAAGAGAAAAGCCTTGGCGGAGATCGAATGCGAGAAATTCAATTTTCGATCTGCTCGCAATCCAATTATTTACTCGACCAGTTCCCCACCCCCGGTTCGGAGGCCTCCTTTTCCACCCTGCTCAAGCAGGTCGAAACCGCTTCCCATCTGCTGCGCCGGGCGCTCGAATGCATCCAGGTTCCATTTACCGCCTGTCCGGTACCCGCCTGCCGTTTCCTTGACAATGAATCGGAAAGAGAAAAAATCCATCAGGCGCGGGCCTTGATTGAGTCACACCTAGACCAACCCATGACGATCAAGGAACTCGCCCGCAAGGTGGCTATGAATGAGTGTTATCTGAAAAAAGGATTTAAGGCCCTGACGGGAAAAACGCTGCATGCTTATCAACAGACCCTACGCATAGCCAAGGCACGGGAACTACTGGAAACGCAGGGGCTGTCCGTATCAGAAGTGGCCCATACACTAGGTTATAGCAGCATCTCTCATTTTTCCACGGCCTTCAAAAAATTCACCGGGTTAAAACCCTGTGAATTACTTCGCTAATCCGAGGACTGGATTCCAGTTCCATTAACCGGAGCCTTGACGCCGGATGATTCCCAAGGATTGAATCTCTACGCGTTCTTTACGATAAATCCAATATAAATAGCCGAAGAACAACAAGGTTGCCGAGCTGAGACGCAGCCCGATATGGTCGGTAAAGGAGAACAGCGTCCACTGAATCAGAAATACCCCGATCATACCCAGGAGGATGGTAAACAGATAAGGTACCCGATAGGGGATGGGGTAGTATTTCTGGCCCCATAAGTAGGCGAGGACGACCATGACCGCATTGCTGGCCAGCATGGCCAGCGCACAGGCATAATAACCCCATCGGGGAATACCGAAGTAGCAAATCAGTCCGGTAACAATGGCTCCGATCCCCATGATATAGGTGCCGTAGCGGGTTTTATCCGTGAGTTTATACCAAACCGTAAGATTATTATAGATGCCGAAAAGCAGGTAAGAGAAAAGCAGGATCGGCACCAGGTCCAGTGCTTCCCGATAAGGCGCAGCAATAAAGAGCTGCCATAAATCCAGGTAAAGGGTTACGTGAAGGAAGGCAATGGATACAAGGATCAGAAACCATTTCATGACCCGCGCATAGATGGCGCGGGCATCTTTCTGCCCCGAAACCGAGAAGAAGAAAGGTTCCGCTGCCAGCCGGAATGCCTGAATCATCAAATTGATAACGATGGAAAGCCGCAGGGCTGCCGTAAAAAATCCCAGCTGTCTCAGCGAGGTTTCTGGATCCGCCGGATACAGCTTTTGAAAGAGGATCCGGTTCAAAGAGTCATTGATGGTTCCCGCAAATCCTGCCAGTAAAATGGGAATCCCATAGGGGAGGATCTGGGCGATGAGTTTTAGGTCTAGGGAAAAACGGATATCCTTGATCCAGGATTTGTAAAGCATCAGCAGGCTGAGTGCCGCCTGGACGAGATTGGCAAAAAGAATAAAACCCAATCCCCAATGGCGGTCATACCAGCCGGCCATAAAATGATCGGGGGTCCTCTCGGCCATGACTGCGCCCCACTGAAACTGAAGGACGATCAAACCCACAAAAACCACAATGCCCACCACTTTGACGAAGGCGTAGTTTCTGGGGCGGTTTTCCTGTCGAAGCCGAGCAAAGGGAAGGGCGGCTAAGGCATCCAGTCCAATGATACCCGCGGCCCAATAGATGTACTCACTTTGACCTGGAATCTCTGCAAATCGAGCCAAGGGTTCATGAAAGCTAACCATCACCAAGGTAAAGATCAGCGTGGTTAATCCCAGAAGGCTGAGAATATTGCGATAGACGTGTTGGGCATCTTCCCTCAATGAAAACCGAAAGTAGCTGGTTTCCATTCCATAAGTATAGATGATATTTAGAACCGGAAAAAGGGCGTAAAAGAAAGCCTGTTTCCCAAACTCTACCTGTCCGGCCGGGCCGGACAGCGTGTAGGTTAAATAAGGAGTAAGAAGATAAGTCAGAAGCCTGGCCGCAATATTGCTCATTCCATACCAGGCGGTCTGACCCGCTAGCTTTCTTAGGGACATATTTAAGGCATTCACCGAATCGCCGTCCCGGCGGATCCGAAAAATATCATTCTAGGCGATGGTCCAGGTCTCCTTCCCCTCCATCAACTTATCCAGGTTTCCCGTGCCTTTCAGCGCAATCGCCTCCTCAATCTGGAGTTGCATCTCGTCTTCATAAGTCGGCCGCTCCCGCGCATACAGGACGCCAAATGGCCGAGGGAAACGGCCCTCTCGGGTTGTATCATCGAAAAACCGAACCAGAATTTGGGCTTTCAACAGATCGCTCTCCTCGTGAACCCATAAGTCATCTAAGCTATAGTCTGCACCCAGCTCCACAATCTGTGGCTGGTGCCCATCCAGCCGAATTCCTTTCTGTTTCTCTGCGCCAAAAACCAAAGGCTGGCCTGGTTCAAGATACAAGGTTTCTTCAGGTTTGGTAGCCTTATCTGTGAAGGCCGCAAAAGCGCCATCATTAAAGATATTGCAGTTCTGATATATTTCAAGGAAGGAAGTACCGTGATGGGCTTGGGCGCGCAGCAACATTTGCTGTATATGCTTGGGATCCCGATCCATGGTGCGCGCAATAAAGCTTGCATCTGCCCCCAAGGCCAAAGACAGGGGATTAAACGGGTGATCAAGGCTGCCCGCCGGCGTAGATTTGGTTCGTTTGTCTTTCTCTGAAGTAGGTGAGTACTGCCCTTTCGTTAATCCATAAATCTGATTATTAAATAAAAGGACGTTCATATCCAGATTGCGCCGCAGCAAATGCATGGTGTGGTTCCCTCCAATGCTTAGGCCATCTCCATCTCCCGTTACAACCCAAAGGCTTAATTCCGGACGACTGGCTTTTAGGCCCGTGGCAATGGCTGTTGCTCGGCCGTGGATGGAATGCATTCCATAGGTATTCATATAATAGGGAAAACGCGAACTACATCCTATGCCGGAAATAATCACGATGTTCTCTCGAGGAATGCCTAGTTGGGGCAATACGGTCTGAACCTGTTTCAATATAGAGTAGTCCCCACAACCCGGACACCACCTGACTTCCTGATCGGTCGCAAAATCCTTGGCCGTTAATGGGACGGAGGTCGAGCTGGGCACGGAATCAATCAACTGTTTCATAATTCTTCAATCTGTGCAAAGGTACGCGGAAACCGCCGAAATACTTCGCAATTAACATTTCCATACTACCTTTACAAACCATGCATGCACGCGCTCCTATTGGCATTTTTGACTCTGGTTATGGAGGTCTGACTGTCTTTCGAAAGATCCTAGACTGCTTGCCGCAATATGACTACTTGTATCTGGGAGATAACGCCCGAGCACCCTATGGCAATCGATCCGCCGAAGTAGTCCATCAATATACCTGGTCATGCGTGCAATGGCTGCTGCAGCAAAACTGCCCTTTGGTTATCCTCGCCTGCAACACGGCTTCGGCCAAATCCTTGGCTCGCATCCAGCAACAGGAGCTGCCCCGAAATCACAGCGATAGGCGGGTCTTAGGGGTGATTCGGCCTACGGCAGAAATCATTGGTCATTACACGAAAAAGAGAGAGATCGGGATTTTAGGCACCAAGGGGACAATAGAATCGGGCGTCTACATGGAAGAGATTAAGCGATTTTTCCCACAGATCCAGGTGCATCAGCAAGCCTGTCCCATGTGGGTACATATGATTGAAAACAATGATCACCATTCTGCCGAAGCCCAGGGTTTAATCCGAAAGTACCTTTCTGCCTTAAAAGAGAAAGCCCCGCATATTGACCTGGTCCTTCTCGCTTGTACCCATTATCCGCTGATTATTGATAAGATTCGGGCCTATATGCCCGCCTCGATTCGCATTCTCTCCCAGGGTGAGATTGTCGCCGCCAGTCTCAAAGACTATCTAAACCGTAACCGTTCGATTGCTGAAAGGATTAGCACCCAAGGCCAGCGGCAGTTCTTTACCACGGACGATCCCCAGGATTTTAATGAGCATGCCAGCCAGTTTTTTGGAGAGCCGATTGATTCCGAACACCTAGACCTTTCGGAGTTACCCACCGACCTTTCGGATCGGGGTCATGGGCCAGTCCACGAAAATTAGAACCCGGCCTTTCTAAAAACAGAGAAACATAAAATAAATAAACGATGAAGTATTTTGTTGATCATACCTTTTGACCTCCATACAGGATCTTTTCGGCTAGTCTCTTTTTTGTCGATGCATATTTTATGTCCGTCAGCGCAAGTAAAAACAGGCCTGTAAACATCAAATATCGCGTTGCTCCAATTCCTACAAGGGATTGATTTTGCATCACGGTACCCAATAGGGTGTCATTGCCGGCTTTTCCGAAATTGAGCCCCAGTGAAAAGACGGCGTAAAAATCAAATTTTTGAAGCCATAAAATCGTTACTATATTGCTAAAGATGCTAATGAGAGGATTGCTCTGACAAACCGCAAACCCGGAAAGCAAAGCCGGACCAAACGAAAACAAAGCCAAGTCCACAAAGCAAAACCAGTTTTTATTCCGCCCATTTACATAACCTAATACCAACAGTTGTATATGAAAGACTACCCGAATGAGAGGGATCCATTCCATGGGCAGCATTATTCCGGCGGTACTCAAAAATAAGAAAAGATAGAGCGTATGTACCGGTAAATAAAATTTTCGTCCCAATTTTCTGTTGGTTTTTTTTAGCTTTCGCGGTAATGGAATGAGTTCGTTCAAACGTTCCAGCTCGGGTAGTGATGCTTTGCCCTGCATGAAATGTAAAAACCGTTCAGTCAGTTTTTCTTTTGCGGTACTTCCTTTTTTTAGTGATTCCTGATACAGTACCAGTGCTTTCTGCGTCTCTTTGTGGTCAAGGCCAAGGTTGTTTTGCCGAATTATCCAGGCATCCTTATAATTTTTGAGCTTCATACATGCATCCGATACCAGCAGGTGACCGGGCCCATAAACCTCCCTATAGCAATTCAATGCCTGTGTGTAATACTCCGTTGCCTCAATTTCATTTTTCCGTAGTGCATAAAAATCTCCAAGAAAGGTATAAGATTTACCAATTTCGGCATGCAGTTCACCGAGCATCTCTTTCTTTGCTTTGAGAATTTCCTTTAACCGAATTACTCGTGAATCATTGGCGTAATCATTCAATATTTTCTCACCAAGGG
>CAZYEZ010000041.1:0-6106 GCA_964646775.1 uncultured Chitinophagaceae bacterium
GCCGCAGGTGTACCCCTGCTTGTCGTGGGCGACCCCATCGTCTGGACAGCGCTGCCCCTTGGGGAATGATTGGAGGAGTTTTGGGCGCGGCCTTGCTGGTTTTTACCCTGGTTAGAAATCGCTGGGTCCGCAACCCCAGGATAAACGGCATTTTGCGGATTCTGGAAATCCTCATTCAATTCGCTTTCGCTGTCTATGCGGGGCTGCAGGGCTGGTGGCCGGCTCTCATCGCCATGCTCATACTGTGGATGGCATTGCTCTATGCCTACAGAAACGAACAAAAAGGGCGACATCCCGGTTCCATATTGATTTCGGAAAAAGGAGTCCAACTGCCCGGAAAATGGGGATTGCGATTCCTGGGATGGGAGGAGGTGGAAAACCTGATTCTGCGCCATGGCGTCTTCACCCTCAATTGCCGGGACGGAAGACTCTACCAGTATGATGCGGCGACGCCCTTGCCATCGCTTCCTGAATTGGAGGTTCAATCTGAGGCTTGGATCGCGGAAGCTGCGAAGTCCTTACCTCCGGAACCCCCCTCCTGGTAAACCCCCGCATTTAGGGTCAATGGTCCCCTGAAGGCCGGTTTTTTCCTTAATTTTGGCTGAAACCTCGCGCGCCTTGACGGGGTGCCCCTTGAAATTGGCTGCCCTATGGATAATCTATTGCCGATGAACAGCAAAGCCTGGACTTGGACGCTTGGCGTCCACGGACTTCTATTGCTGATTTTTTTCTTAATTCGCTATCCGCTTCCATTCGTGGACACCCCAGCTCAGGAGTTGGGTATGGAGATCAACTTGGGTACTCAGGATTTTGGGATGGGTCAGGATCAGCCTATGTTCCGGGATGATCCGGCGGCCGAAGCGCCGGTGCAACGGCAGATGGAGCGAGGTGCCAGTCCTGCTGGTACTCGACCTGTATATACGGCGGAAGATGAAACGGCGCCGGCCGTAACGGTTCCTCAAGAAGGCCATGCCGGCCAGCAACCGAACCCTTCCGGGGCTGCGGCATCGTCCAACACGGCGGCTTCCGGGACAGGGGAAGCCAGTTCCCAGGCCGAGGAGCCCCGATACGTCTACCCAGGAGCTACCGGTACGGGTGGAAATCAAGCGCCAGGAGAAAGAGCTGGATCGGGGGAGGGGCAAGGTGCCGGGATGGGAGACCAGGGGGTTGCGGGTGGTACTCCAGGCGCCGATACGTATCGCGGACTTCCAGGTGGAGGCGGCATAGGCCACAATTTAAACCGGCGAACCATCGTGGCCTTTCCTCCTCGCGAGGCCGATTATACGGAAGCGGGGACCGTGGTCGTTCGTGTAACCGTGAACCGGCAAGGAGATATTACTCATCATCGGATTTTATCCTCTTCCCATCCAGATTTGACGCGCATTGCTTTAGAGAAGATCTCCTATATTCGATTCAACAAGAGCCCCCAGGCCCCTCAGGAACAATTCGGGAATATCAGTTTTCGTTTTAAAACTCGCTCCTAAAATTCATGGATATCGATCAAGATTATGCGTCCATCCTCGAGTACCTCTATGGACGCCTTCCTTTTTTTTCTCGCCAAGGGGCCAAAGCCTACCAGAAAGATCTGAGTCGCACGCTTGCGCTCTGTGCCCGCTGGGGGAATCCGGAACTCGGCCTTCCAGTTATCCATGTCGCAGGAACCAATGGGAAGGGGAGCACTTCCCATATGTTAGCGGCCATGTTGCGTCATGCGGGGTATAAGGTGGGGCTTTATACCTCTCCCCATCTCGTTGATTTCCGTGAACGCATTCGCTGGCAGGGCGTCCCCGTTCCTTCTGAATGGGTGGTGCAATTTGTCAAGGAGCGAAAAAGAGACATTGAAGAAATTTCTCCTTCTTTCTTCGAACTCACGGTGGCCATGGCCCTCTGTTATTTTGCCCAAAAGAAGCCGGATTTTGTCATCATGGAGGCAGGGTTGGGGGGACGCCTGGATAGTACCAATGTCGTCCAACCGTTAATTTCGGTGATTACCAATATCAGCTGGGATCACCAAGACATTCTGGGTCATAGTCTAGAGGCCATTGCCCGAGAGAAGGCCGGAATAATTAAACCGGGCGTCCCCGTGGTGATTGGGCAAAGTCAGGCAGAAACGGAGCGGATCTTTTTAGAGAAAGCATTGCAGATGCGTGCAACCCTGTATTATGCCGAGTCTCAATGGGACCTTGTTAAGATTGGGGCGGATCCAAATCGGGGTTACCGGGCGGTGCAGAGAAGTCGAGGCCTCCAACTTGAGCTGAAGACGGATTTGAAAGGGAACTATCAGGCTCATAATATTCGCACGGTCCTCATGGTCATGGATTTGCTCATCCATCGTTTTGGGCTGCCTCTGGAACCCAAGGTGGCGGTAGAGGCCTTTTCCGAGGTGCGTAGGCTCAGCGGTATTCGCGGGCGCTGGGAAGTTTTACAAGAGCAACCCCTGGTTTTAGTCGATGTAGCCCATAATCCGGCAGGCTTGAGGGAAGTGATGGACCAATGGGCGTCGGTGAAAGCTTCCAGGAAGCATCTCGTTATTGGTATGGTTGCCGATAAGGATGTGGCCGCCTGTTTGCGCCTCCTTCCGAAAGGGGAAACGTATCATTTTGTTCAGGCTAAAGTACCAAGAGCTTTACCCTTGGATACTTTGGAGCAAATGGCGGCCGCGGAAGGCCTGCAAGGCACAGCTCATGGGAGCGTCGACGCCGCCTTGACGTACCTAACCCGTCATGGTTCCCCCCAAGATGCGGTATTGGTAACCGGGAGTTTTTTTGTCGTAGGTGAGGCCATTACATGGGCGCAGGTCACTTCTGGAGAACTGTTTCCAGAAACCTCCCCACCTTTCGAATAAAGAAAATTCTATTTGCCCCGGCCTTGAAATAGGACCTTGAGCGTATAGAGCATGATTTTAAGATCCAAGGCCAGCGAACAGTTCTCTATATAGAGCAGGTCGTATTTCATGCGTTCGATCATCTGCTCTACGTTTTCTGCATAGCCATACTGAACCATGCCCCAGGAGGTGAGCCCTGGTTTTACCTTGTGCAGGTAGCGATAATGAGGATGGGTACGGGAAATAAGATCGATGAAATGTTTGCGCTCTGGTCGAGGTCCGACCAGGGACATATCCCCTTTGATAATATTGAGAAACTGGGGCGTTTCATCAATGCGCCACTTTCGCATCCAGCGGCCGAATGAAGTCGTTCTCGGGTCCGATTTCCGGGACAAGGCTGGCCCATTGACCTCGGCATCCACATACATCGACCGAAATTTCAGAATTTGAAAGGGTTTTCCATAGTGGCCGATTCGTTCCTGTCGATAGATAATGGGCCCGGGGGAGGAGGCTCGAACCCGTATGGCCACGTAAACGTAGAGAGGCGACAGCAGGATGATGGCTGCGGAAGCCGCCATGATATCGATGGCTCTCTTGCAAACTCGTTGCCACCCAGGCATCAGGTGTGGAGCGATATGGATCAGGACGGCGTCATAAACATTACTGGTCTTCACCGAACCGGCAATAATGTCATAGAGATCCGGGAGAATTTTAATGACCACTGGGTGATAGCTCAGTCGGGTGAGGATCTGCTCCAATAGATGGTGTTCAGAGGAGTCTATCGCGACGATGACCTCTTCGATCCCATGTTGATCAATGATGGATTCGAGATCATCGATGGTGCCAAGTTGGGGCAAATACTCGCTCATGCCATTGACTTGCTCGAGGTTGGAATAGACGTACCCGATGAAAAAATTCCCTTGGGTTTGCTCCTGACGATTAAGTCGGTGATAGATCTCGACGGATTTTTTGTTCCCGCCGATGATCAAAGTGTTAAATCCGACTTTGCGCTGATTGAGATTTCGTTTCACGGCCCTGAATACCAGAAGACGACCAAGAAGGGTGAAACCCGTATGAATGAAAAGATAGCGGCCCGTCATACGGATGAAATAGGCATAATCGTCCGTGTCGTTGGCATAGACCAGCAAAGCAATGATGATGCATCCCAGCAGACAGGATACCAGGCAGCGGTTGATTTCATTCAGTCGGGATTTTCGATATAGGTCGAAGTAGGTTCCAGAAAAAAGGTACAGAATCAGCCATCCCCCAGGAATAATGAGCAGCGCGGCCATGAGGTCTCTTGGGGTAACCAATGTCCAGGCAGTGTAAAAATCCGCATGCCCTAGCAGCGTCTGGCGATGCGCCCAGAAGAGCAGCCAGGCAAGTACGGCTGTCAAGGCGTCCACCCAGACCAGCGTTCGGATGGCTCTTCTCTTTTCTATTGGGAGCGCCATGGATTAGAATGAAAGAATCTTCATGTTGTCAATCAATACATAGCCCGTTTCCTGGCCTTCGGGGAGATGACTTCGAATCATGAGTCGATAGGAAGATCCTTTGTAGGTGGAAAGAAAGGAGCTTAATCCAAAATAGATCTTATTCCATTCATCCTGGGGGTGAACGCCAAAAAGATATTCGACAACGATTTGTCCACTCCCCTGGACGAGCAGCCCGACTTCAAAAGGTGCGGTAGATTTATAATGTAATTCGACATAGGCATTTGATTCGGAGAGCGGAAATCCATTGTTGGTAATATTCTCTGAAAAGGGATGTTTTTGGTCTAGGGCGATCATACCCGCACCATTCCCTTCAAAGACCAGGTCAGGCTGATTGATTCGATGGAGGCTGGTGTCATCCTCAAGCCCAACATTGGCGGGAATCCAGGAGTTGCCCACCTCAAAATCTTCCTTCCAGGCAAAGCGGACATCTGGAAAATAGTGGGTACGGGGTTGAAGTCTTATTTCTCCCCCTGGATTGGGATGATACATGGCCGTATCCGCCTGAAAGAATGGATAGGGAACCACAAAATCTTTCATCCCACCATAGATTACCCCCGGCACAATGCGTAGCAACCCAGAATTTTCTGAAAGTATGGGGATCTGAGTGGGAAGATCGAAGACGCCCAGGGCGTCGTTGTCCAAATACACCCATACACATTGAATCTGTTGACGGCCCGTACCCTCTTTATCGGGGTCTTGGACGATAAAATCCAAAGAATCTATCACTAAATAAGTAGGGATGGGCTCGGGAGGATTGATCAACTGGCAGCCTTGGGAGGTCCAAAGAAACAGAAGGCTGAAACAGAAGGCCGCAATCTTTATCATGATCTGGGAATCAAGTCAATGAAAAAAACAGGTTTACCACGGTATCCCGCAATTATTATGCTAAATCAAGTAGAGGGTCGCCGGGAGGGTTCATTTTGCTTAAAATCTGATGTGCGACCTCCATGGCTTGAAATCCATCGTCAATGGTTACGCGCACCGGCTTCTGGTACAAAACGGAGGCGGTAAACTCTTCCAATTCCATGCGGATGGCATTGATGTTTTTAATGGCTGGAGTATCCACGGAAATGATTTTCTGGTCTCCAGAAGGGAGATGAAGCGGGAAACTAAGTTTTCCTTTTTCTGCTTCACCGGGTCCATCTCTTAGCCGTATGACTTCCGTCCTTTTCTCAAGGAAGTCAATTCCGATATATGCATCCCGTTGAAAGAGGCGCATTTTACGCATCTTCTTCAAGGAGATTCTGGAGGCGGTCAGGTTGGCCACACAGCCATTGTTGAATTCAATCCGGGCATTGACGATATCGGCTGCTTCGCTGATCAAAGGGACCCCGCTGGCTGAAATGCGTTTAACCGGACTCTTTACCAGGTGCATCACAATATCAATATCATGAACCATCAGGTCAAGAATCACCGACACATCCGTACCGCGAGGGCTGAATTCTGCCAAACGGTGCGCTTCGATGAATAGAGGTTGCAGATTCTCTTCCTCAAGGGCAAGGTAGGCGGGATTAAACCGCTCTACATGACCTACCTGACAGACTAGGTTGGCCTCCCGCGCCAGCTGCGTTAGTTGGGCTGCCTCTTCCAGACTATGGGCCAGCGGTTTTTCGACGAAAAAAGGTTTGCATGCAAGGATGCAATTGCGGGCGATTTCATAGTGGGTGGTTGTTGTTGAGATGATATCCAAGGCGTCCGCATCCTGGATCAGTGCATCCATGGATGGGTATCGGGGAATTCCAAACTCTTGGATGGCTTCGGCAGCTTTGGCCTCGTCCGGATCATA
>CAZYEZ010000041.1:6116-16015 GCA_964646775.1 uncultured Chitinophagaceae bacterium
TGCCCCGCACCAAATATTCCAATCTTTAACATAGGATAACATCCCCGCATCCGGGAATATGAGTATGTACCGGGGTGCCGGGGCGGTGCAATATACTGAAATACTGTAATTATATGCGGGGTCCTGCGGGCGAGAAGGGGAATCGGTACAGAAGGAAAAAATAGTTATAAGGTCCCTTCATCGGCCATCGATGTATACTGGCAGCCGGCAATAATCAGGTGATCTAGAAGCAATATATCCATGATCCGAGCGGCCTGTGCAAGGCGGCGGGTCAGATCTCGATCGCTTTGACTGGGACGAGGGTTGCCAGATGGATGGTTATGAGCAATGATCAGTTTATTGGAATTATGGAGCAAGGCGCTTTTCAGAATGATTCGGATATCGGCCACGGTACCGGTCATCCCGCCAATGCTAATGACTTCCTGATGCATGAGTCGGTTGGACTGATTGAGATAGAGGACGCAAAACACTTCATGATGCAGATCTCTGATCTGTGGAATGAGAATTTCTGCCGCTTCTTCGCTTCGGCTGATGCTTGGGCGGTTTAAGGCTTCTGCGATCTGCCGCCTTCGACCCAATTCCATGGAAGCCGCGATGGCCATAGCCCGAGCCTTGCCGATTCCTTTAATTTGGCAGAGTTCAGGGATGCTTAGGCGCCCCAGCTCGTGAAGATTGTTCTTTGCATAGGCGAAGATTTCCCGGGCCAGATCAATGGCCGATCTTCCCTTGGTTCCGCTAGAGACCAGAATGCCTAAGAGTTCGACGTCTGAAAGGGATGCCATGCCCATTTTGATCATTTTCTCGCGAGGTCTTTCGTCCTCAGCCCAGGATTTTATCGGATTTTTGATACCCATTGGATAAATTTAGCCAATATCCAAGGGTGGTTTTTGGGCCATGGAGGGGTAAAACCAGGCCTGAAAGGCTTGCTATTACAGAGATTAGCCTAAGTTTGCCGAAGGTTTTTTATCATTTTCGTTAAATTTTTTATTGCGCATGCGCTCTTTTGAAATCCATTCGATTCCTCACGCGTCAACGCATCGATTTTCATCGATCGTCCTCGATTTTCTTCGCTCGGACCCCGCGCTGCGCCCTTTCCAGTCCTTTGAGAGTAGTTGGGAAGGACTGGAGTCTGCCTTGAAAGCTCGGGCGCAGCATCCGGTTGATCGGCCCGTGCTGATCGAGGTTTTAAAACGCCAGTATTCGGAGTTGGATCTTAGCGTGCAGGAGGCACCAAACCTCGAGGTTTTGGCCGAAGAGAACTGCTTTACGGTTTGTACGGCCCATCAGCCTAATTTGTTTACCGGTTACCTTTATTTTATTTATAAAATTCAGCACACGATTTGTTTGACTGAAGCCCTGAGGGCGCGACATCCAAACCATCATTTTGTTCCTGTATTCTATCTGGGCACAGAAGATAATGATCTGGAGGAGCTGGGTCAGTGCTGGTATCGGGACGAACGCTATGAATGGGATGCCCAAGGGCAACAAGGGGCAGTAGGGCGGATGGAAAACCGCGGAATTCCAGAAGTCTGGGATCAGATCCGAAAGCGTTTAGGCCCGCCGGGACCCTGGTTAGATCAGCTGGAGTCATGGGTGAGGCGCTCTTATTTTGGGCATCGTACGGTAGCGGGTGCGCTTCGCCAATGGGTTCATGAGCTGTTTGGTGGCCAAGGCCTGGTTGTCTTGGACGCCGATGATTCCGCCTTGAAATCTCGATTCGCACCGATTATGGCCGTGGAGATGATGACTCAATCCTCGGAACCACGGGTTCGGGCGGCGGCCGATGCCATGGCTGATCGATACAAGTCCCAAGTCTTTCCGCGTCCCATCAATCTGTTTTATTTAGATGAGCAGCTCCGGGAGCGTATCCAGAAGGATGGGGATGAATGGGTGGTCAAGGGCAGCAAGAAGCGGTGGACAGAATCTCAATGGAGAGAAGAACTGGCGGAGCATCCCGAGCGGTTTTCGCCCAATGTGATATTACGCCCCCTTTATCAAGAGACCATCCTGCCGAACCTGGCGTTTGTTGGTGGAGGGGCGGAGATTGCCTACTGGATGCAAGTGAAATCCGTATTTGATGATCACAAAGTTTTTTTCCCGGCCTTGATTTTAAGGCAGTCCATAAACTGGATTCCGGAACGCGCGTTTCAGCGACGAAAAAAACTGGGACTCTCTGTGGAATCGCTGTTTTCTCCTCCTTCGGCATTGATTAAAGAATTGGTAGATCGCCATAGCGATCCCCGCACTAAGCTTCCCGACCCGCAGGATGTCTTATCCTCATGGGCCGCGGAGGTCAAGCAATCCGCGCAGATCCTGGACCCCAGCCTACTTAGGGCATTAGAGGCCAGTTTGAAGCGTATGAATCGGGAGATTCAGCGTATGGATAAGAAAATATACCGAGCCCAGCGCCGAAAGCAAGATCAGCAGATTCGGCAGATGAAGGCTTTATTGGACTGGGTGTTACCGGGAGGTGGGCTGGAAGAGCGCCGCCGGAATTTCATGGAGTTCTATCTAGACTATGGCCCCATGTTTTTTGAGTTAGTACGTAAGTCAATCCATCCCCTGGGCAAAGTTTTTTCTGTCATTGAAGAACAAAAGGAAACCAGAACTTAGGATTTTATTTTAGATTTGACGGGACGGGTATTCAACAAAGATCGGGCATCCTAGCACCTCCCATAGCCTGCGGCTCGGGGATCTCAAAATTATAACCATGATGAAAAACCACATAAAAAGAATATTTGCTTGTCTTTTACTGCTGACCGTTACGCTCCCCCGAGAGGCTTTTTCCCAGGCCGCCCCTGTATCCGCGGTGACCGGAACGCATTTTCAACTGGGTCTCAAGTTGGGGGCTCATATGGGTAAAATGACGGGACTTCCCTGGGATCAGCCCTATGTGGCTGGCTATTTGGGCGGTGCATTTGCTTCGGTTCGAGTCCGAAATCTAGGCGTGCAGGCGGAAGCCCTGTTTTCCAGCATGCGCTTTCATCCGGGGACCGAATCCGTCTATGGCCGATTGATTGATCAGGGCCATTCGAATCTGTTTAAAGATACTTCGGGTGCACGGGCTGCCAAAGGGGATTTTTTGATCACCCGTTTGCATATTCCCCTATTGTTGCAGTTTCATCTGGGCCCATTTCTGGTAATCCAGGCAGGCCCTCAATATTCGGGGGTTCTGGCGGTGCAGGAAAAAGAAGATTTTCTCCGCGATGCAGGAGCATTGTTTGCCCAGGGGGATTTGGGGGGCGTACTGGGGCTCCAAGTTAATCTGGGAAAACGCCTCCATTTAGGGGGCCGCTATATTATAGGGTTCTCCGATCAGAACAATCTCAATGCTAACGACGCCTGGAAGACGCGAGACTTGCAGTTTCATTTAGGATACTCCTTCCTGTAAGGTTGGGTGCCATGCGGCGGTGCTTAGAATCCAGGGAGGCTCATTTGCCCCGTCGCCTGCAATTTGTTCGGGCATCCATACTGACGACTGTTTGCATTACAGGCACTCAGATAAAGAAGGGCCGACAAAGCCAGGAGGGTAAAACCAAATCGAAGGTATAAGGTATGCTTCATATTGAAATTCGTATTTACTATCTCTCTGTTCTCCGACAGTGAGTGCGGACCCGTGGCGTGGGTTAAACCATATCCAAAGTTAAAAAAAATCTTTTTATGAATCAGATTCATTTCATAGCCATAGGCGGAGCCATTATGCATCAGCTTGCCTTGGCGCTTCATCGTAAGGGAATCCACGTCACAGGCAGCGATGACCTGATTCAAGATCCGGCGCGATCCGCTTTGGCCGAAGCCGGGATTCTTCCCCCCGAGGAAGGATGGTTTCCTGAGCGAATCCAAGCCCACACCGATGCCGTGATTCTTGGTATGCACGCAAAGCCTGATAATCCCGAATTAGCCCGAGCCCGAGCCATGAAAATTCCGGTTTATTCGTTCCCGGAATTCATCTATCAATGGTCCAAAGAAAAAACCCGAGTCGTGGTGGCAGGCAGCCATGGAAAGACCACGGTCACTTCCATGATTATGCATATACTGCAATCCCAAGGGATGGATTTTGATTATTTAGTGGGAGCCCGAGTCCCCGGATTTCCCCATGCAGTTCAACTTACCGATGCGCCGCTAATTATCTTAGAAGGCGACGAATATCTATCTTCCTGTGAAGACCCGCGGCCAAAAATGCATTGGTACCGGCCCCATGTTACGGCTATAACCGGCATTGCCTGGGACCATATTAACGTATTCCCCACCTATGATTCCTACCTGAAGGCATTTAGGGATTATTTGGATGCCCTGGACCAGGGTTCTCGATTGTTTTATTTTGGAGAAGATCCGGTGCTTCGGGCTTTGGTGGAAGCTTCCCAACCTTCCGCTCAAACGGAACCTTATTTTGTACCCAGCCACACGATCGTCGATCGGCGCCATGTGCTGAAGACGCCCCAGGGGGAACATTCCCTGTCTGTGATGGGAAGGCATAATATGGCGAATGTGGAAGCCGCCGTTTCTGTCGCGGAGGCGCTGGGCCTGGATCGGGGGGATGCCTATGCGGCCCTTTCCGATTTTCAGGGGGCAGCCCGGCGCCTGGAACATCTTATGGAGGAGCCTGGCCTGACGCTGATCCGGGATTTTGCCCATGCCCCATCCAAGTTAAAAGCCAGTTTAGCCGCAGCTCGAGCTGCCTACAAGGATCATTATTTGCTTGCCTGTTATGAAATGCATACCTATAGCAGTCTGAGCCCAGCATTCTTAGATCAGTACGCCGGATCTATGAAAGAGGCCGATCTGGGACTGGTTTATTTTAGCCCTAAGGCGGTTCGCCACAAAGGCTTAGCCCCGATCGACCCTCAGGATGTGGCCATGGCCTTCTCTTTGCCGCCCTCCCAGGTGCTTAATCAAAAGGAAAGGCTGATGGAAGCTGTTTTTGAGGCGGCTAAAAAGCAGGACAAACCGCTATGCCTGCTGGTTATGAGTTCAGGCACCTTCGATGGAATTGACTGGAATAATGTAAGTTCGCAATTGAAAACCTTAATCACCCATTATGGCTGAATTGAACCTAAGCCGCCCTATTATTTTCTTTGACCTCGAGGCGACGGGCGTGGACCCCGTTAAGGACCGGATTGTAGAACTGGCATTCATCCGGATTCACCCGGACGGTACTCGGGATCAGTACATTAAACGTATTAATCCGGAGATTCCCATCCCGCCGGAAGCGACGGCCATTCACGGAATTCGGGATGAAGATGTGAAAGACTCTCCTCGGTTTAAGCAGATTGCAAGGGAGCTTTATGAATGGACGCGCAATGCCGACCTGGCAGGATATAACTCCGCGAAGTTCGATCTTCCGCTTCTGGCCGAAGAGTTTTTGAGAGCGGGGGTTCAGGTTGATTTTACCGAACGCTTTATGGTGGATGTTCAGCAGATTTTCTTTAAGATGGAAAGTCGAACCCTAAGCGCTGCCTATAAATTTTATTGCGGCCGGGAATTAGAAGGGGCCCATGGTGCCGAGGCAGATATACTGGCGACGATTGAGGTTCTCAAGGCTCAATTGGAGCGTTATCCAGAATTGACCCCTTCGGTAAAAGACCTGCATGAGTTTACCGGGGGAGATCAGTTTGTCGATTATTCGCGCAGAATTCTTCTTAAGGACGGGGAGCCTGTATTTCATTTCGGTAAATACAAAGGTCGAAAAGTGGAAGAGGTGTTTCAGAAGGAGCCCCAGTATTACGACTGGATGATGCAAGCTGATTTTTCGCTCCATACCAAACAAAAGATTTCAGAGATTCTGAATCGGATGAAGCTTAAGAACGCCGGGCTGAAAAAGTAATAACGGACCTCCACCTAGGGTACCTACCCATCGTATTGTAATTCTATCGCCCCTTTGGATAAACTTGTTATCATACCTACCTACAACGAAAAGGAGAATGTAGCACGCATGATTCTTGAGGTTTTTGCCGTGGGAGACTATCATTTGCTCATCGTTGATGACGCCTCTCCGGATGGAACCCAAGACCTGGTCCGGGCCCTTCAGGAGCGTTTCCCGGAGCGACTTCACCTCATGACTCGACCTGGGAAGCTGGGCTTGGGAACGGCTTATATTGCTGGTTTCAAATGGGCGCTGGAAAGGGACTACACCTATATTTTTGAGATGGATGCCGATTTTTCCCATAATCCCAAGGACTTGCCGCGTCTGCATCAAGCTTGCTTGGATGGGGCGGATCTGGCCTTGGGTTCTCGGTATGTTCGGGGCGGGAAAGTCGTCAACTGGCCCTGGAACCGGATTTTGATCTCCCGGGGTGGCTCTCTTTATACCAGGCTGATTACTTGGATGCCCGTCGCCGACCCGACGGCAGGTTTTATTTGCTACCATCGCCGAGTTCTGGAAGCCATACCCTTAGACGAGGTAAACTTCATTGGATACGCATTTCAGATAGAAATGAAGTATCGGGCCTGGAAGCTGGGATTCGTGATCAAGGAAGTGCCCATCACTTTTGTCGACCGTGTGGAGGGTAGTTCGAAAATGACCAAAGGGATCATTCAAGAGGCCATGATAGGCGTATGGAAGATGCGACGCTACCCTAAGCAGGCGCGGCGGAAGCAGCAGCCCAAGACGCCAGCAAAGCTTGGTGATTCCGTATCCAGTGAAGCGTATGAGGACCTTCCTGAAAAAGCAAGTCCAACAAACTTAGATTCGGGAAAAAAGGATTACGATCCGTAAATAGCTGGTAGTAGGCGGCTTGGTCGTCTCCTGTTTTTTCGATGCCCGGACGCCAGTTTCTAAGATCTTGATTAAGATCTTGATTGGGAACACCTGGGTCCCCTGTGTCCAAAGAAGGGAGGGCGGATACCAAGGAAAAAGATAATCCCAGGCACTGTGCCAGCCATTCGATGCTGGCTGCATTAAATTCAATCAGCCAAATGGGGGAGGCCGAATAAAGCTTCGCTAGGGTCGGTGCGTAATGGGAAAAGTAGGGGCTTCGGCCATATACGGAGCCTAGGGTTCGAAGATGTTGCTTGCCCCAGGGCTGGGTCCCATCTATGCGCAAGTCTTTCATCGGGGACTTTTGGTCTCTCCCTCCAGCTAAGGGGATGGATAGAGCCATCCAACCCTGAGAACCACTGATATAATACCGATTTCGATAGGTCATTTTCCGAAATGGCTCCATGGGGTCTAGGTATAATGAGTCCGCATTCGCGGCCAGGGACCACCAGGCGATATTGGGAAAGGGGAGATAAGAGGAAATCAACAGGGACATGGACGGCAAATAAGGTGATTTGGGTTAATTTGCAAAAATTATGGTGAAAATGCGGTTTTGGGCATTCTTGGCTTGGTGTTTAGGGGGGATGATTCCGGGGGCAGCCGGTTTGGAACTGGTCGTCAGCCATACTCGCTATCTGAATATGGAATCGGAGGCCCCCCAGCCCTATTTGGCGCTGTACTGGGAAATGAATCCACGGACGGTTTCCTGGACAAGCAGCGAACAGGGATTGCAGGGGCGATTTTCTGTTTCCATTTCTGCAAGGGAAGAGGGAAAAGAGGCGCTCATTCGAACCTATCTGCTCGAAACACCCTTCTATGCAGACATTGAAGAGGCCCTGACCCGCAGCTTGTTAGAAATTCAGCGATTTCCGATAACCGATGGCGTGGCGGAGATTCAGCTGGAGGTTGTTGATCTTGGAGGTGCGGGCGATACCATCCGTCACCTTCAGCCGGTTCCCACGGACCCCCGTAAAGACCAGCCCCTGTTGCTAAGTGGCATTACGCTCCTAGACACGTTTTACCATGGGCCACCCACACAAACCATCAGTCGCTTTCAAAGGGATGAATATGTCCAGATTCCGTTATGTTTCGCCTTTGTGCCGGATCATCGCCATCGGCTCAGTTACTTCATGGAGGCTTATCTAATGCCTCAAACGCTTCGACCTCTTGGGGAGGATACGATCGAGGTCCATGTGGTCCTATCCAAAACCGAAGAAGGACCCGCCCTGGTTTCAGCCCATCAAACATATAAGGTTTTTCCTCAGCCCCGAATGCCGATTCGGGGAAGCATGGATCTCTCACAGCTTCCCTCGGGCAATTATTATCTCCATGCCTGGGTTCAAGATGCAGAAGGGGAGATTTGGGACCGCAGTTCGGTGTTTTTTCAGCGAAGCCATAAGCAGTTTACCCCCGAAAATCGTACTCTAGAAAGAGATACCAGCACACAGAAAGTCGCCATCCTTGACCTGAGCGCTACATTCCTGAAACCCTATGATCTTTCTCAGCTGAAGGCCATCCTTAAAATGCTGGAGCCGATCAGCACCCCGGTGGAGCGTTCCGCCATCCAGAATTTTGGGAAAAGGCCGGAAGAAATTTATATCCGCTACTTTATCTACAATTTTTGGAAGACGCGAGATCCGAATGATCCGGGCAAAGCATGGGCTGCTTATGCCGATCGAGTACGTGAGGTGAACCGACTGTTTGGGAACAGCCAGTTGACCCGTGGCTATGAGACAGATCGTGGGTACGTGTACCTGAAGTTTGGCCCCCCTAAAGAGCGCATCCCGGTCCTCAACGAATCGGGTTCATTGCCCTATGAGATCTGGGTTTATGATGGGACCCCGGGAGAAAATCGCCAGGGCGTATTTCTATTCTACCAGCCGGGGCATATGATCAATGATTTTGCCTTGCTTCACTCTTCCGTTCGAGGAGAAATGCGCAATATGGCATGGCGCTCGTTTTTATATAGGACGGGAGAAGCCAATCCTTTTTCGCGAGCCGAGCAGTACCCGTTTCCCTAGCAAAGGCGAAATACCAAGTTTATTAATATGCAGTTTGAGTTTAGCAAATATCAAGGAGCAGGCAATGATTTCATTCTGGTTGATCAGCGGACCCAGGATTACGGCCTAGATGCGGCCAGGCGCGCTTGGCTCTGCCATCGTCGTTTTGGAATCGGAGCGGATGGGTTGATCTTGTTGGAAAATGCCCCGGGATACAGCTTTCGCATGGTCTATTTTAATTCCGACGGGAACCCAAGTACGCTTTGTGGAAATGGGGGGAGATGTATTGCAGCTTTCGCCCGGGATCTAGGCATCGAATTGGAGCAAGGGGAATTTATTGCCGTCGATGGGCCGCATCGTTATGCCTTCGACGCACAGGGTCGTGTACATCTCCACATGCCAGAAGTGGAGTCCATTACATGGGGGGAGGATTATGCCATTTTAGATACGGGCTCCCCGCATTTTGTCCAATGGGTCGGGGATTTAGCGCATCTCCAAAGGATGGATGTCCATGCCGAAGGGCGTCAAATCAGGTACAGCCCATCGTTTGAGGCCAAAGGTATTAACGTGAATTTTGCCGTTCGAGACCAGGTGCCGCTACCCGTTAGGACCTATGAACGCGGCGTCGAGGCAGAAACCTTGGCTTGCGGGACGGGGGTTACGGCAGCTGCCATTGCTTCTGTAGGAACCCAATTGGGCACATTTCATCAGAAAGTCCGCGCGAGAGGTGGAGACCTGGAAGTGCATTTTGAAAAGGTCAAACCCGATGCAGCCCATCGAGTTGTGCTCATCGGGCCGGCCCAAAAGGTATTCGAAGGACGGATGCCGCTCTCGGCAATTCCCTCCCATTTTCCGAATACTAATCTTTGAGACTTAGATAATTATCGATGGGTAACCGCTTCATCAGCGACCGGGCTAAAGTGGTCTCATCCGCAAATTCCAATTCTCCTCCAAAGGCGATTCCACGAGCAATGGTGGTAAATTTAACCGGGAATTCGTTGCATTGACGCGTAAGGTAATAGGCGGTGGTGTCGCCTTCCATGGTGGGACTTAATGCCATAATCACCTCCCCGTCTTCCAGGGATTGAATACGTCGGATGAGGGATTCAGCCTGGATTTGATCCGGACCGATGCCATTTAGC
>CAZYEZ010000042.1:0-15636 GCA_964646775.1 uncultured Chitinophagaceae bacterium
CCAAAAAAGACATCCATCGAATCCATACCGGAAACCAAAAAAGTAGTATCGTTGCCCTCAAAGGTTGGAGCAGACTGGGGGTCGTCTAACCGGAGGGTAGAGCAGGGACCGCAATCGTTACCTTGTTGCGCCAGTTTCTGCGAAAGCCGATTCTCTCGGTTAGAAGTATAAAGGGCCAATAGGTTCTGATAGTAAGCATCCTGAGTATAAGACGGCCAATCCGCAATATCGGAAGGATCGAGATGTTGGTGGATAGCATTGCACACCGATTGCACGATATCCACCTGCGTGCCGCAGATCGTGGCGGCAAACGCCTCCTGATCGATCAACAGACTGTCGCCAGCCGTTCGCGAAAGCTCTTCATAGCTCAACCCGAGGGTCGGGTGACCATACAAGGGATCCCCCAGGATAATATCCGAAAGTTCATACTTTGAAATGGCCTGAGCCTCGGCAGCCTCACCAATCGAGGACAGACGTTGGGCATAGGGATGATTGATCAGTTCGCAAGCCTGAAGTTTGCAATAATTGGGATGGAGCGGCAATAGCTGCGCCCCCATCGAATCATTGAAAATAGAGATCAGCTGAGAAGGGGTTAAGGTTTTAATAGCATAGCGATGGCCTTGATAGGTCACGCTATCACCGATACAATTGGCCGCATAGTTGTACTTATCCGTAAGGGGATCGATGCTAAATATTGAATTGGCAATCTGGCCCAGAAAACCCTTGGATACAGAATCCATCAGGTAGCCCCCGTATTTGGCTCGAGGGTACATCTCCTTAATCATCACTTCACGCAAAGAGGCGCAGGGACCCTTGGAAACCGGACAAGGAAAATCCCCCTGTTCGATGAATGCTTCGCGAACAAACTCATCATAGGTCTTATAGCAACCTCCGGTCGTGGCCAAATACATATCAACGGAGGCAGCAAGGTCTTCTTCTTTAAAGTAAGCGTACTTGTTCCATACGTGGTTGCCCTTCAAGCCCAGATGTACGCCTGCCAGATTCGAATAGGAGACCGTAGGGTCTGCCGTCGTCCCGATTCCCCCTAATGCGCCAGAGCGATCTAGAACGGTGGTACCACAGGGGTCGATAACTTCATAATTATAGTATACCTTCGGCAGCAGCCCCTCGCTGATAGAAGCGCAAGGCTTAAAGGGCGCGTAGTCGATCTTGTATTCAAACTGATAGTTTGCGGCGATCTCCACAAAGTATGACCCATGGTGCCGCCAATGCTCATCGAGGCGAATGTCTGGAATGGGAAGCAGGTTAGACTGAAAACTCCGAGCGACGGGAAAATCGCGGATGCTAAGGGCTAATTGATTCGTATCCGGAGTTCCAATTAAACCGGAAGCCACCGTCCGTCCCTGCGGATCGGCAATACGAAACATATCCTGACCATTCGGATCCGTGGACACTTCTTTGCGATAATAATTGGCCTTGCCGATATCCTGCCCAAAATAGGAGTGGAGTTCTGCCTGCAGCGGCGAACCATAAACATGTTTGGTCTCCCGACCCATGCCATACTGAAGGACAGCACCCGCCTGACCTTCAAAGAGAAGCTTTTTACTGTTCTCGGCAGCATAGACCTTGCGCGTAAAGGGGTAGCCTTGCGCATCCGGAATGAAGGCGTTCATACCCGTAGTATCCGGATTGGAAGGAGAATAATACTGGTTCGCCGGTGCAGAAGATGCAAGGGGAGGCATCGGAAATTCCTGGGGCGGACATAGATCAGGGTCTGGAATGGAATCATAACTCCCCTTATCATATTCCATCGACCCGGCAGGATGTAGAAAATGCGGTATATACGAAAACCGCCCCGAACCATGAACGGGAATCGGAAGGGTCTCGACAGCAGGCCGACCCTCATAATCATAAAGGCTCTGAACAATAATCCGCTGGTCCGCGTGCGAATTCAACTGCGTCTGCATCTGCCGAGGTTTAAATAACCCGTCATAGTAGGTCATTACCTGCTTATACTTCCCGTCTTCGACAAAACTCATCTTCAAATCCCAATTATAATCATCGTGGTCGGACTTCGGGATCGATACGGGGCTACCCGTGCGCCAGGAACCATAGGTACGGGACAAAAAGTTCGTCAGCTCCGGGCGAACCATTCGAACTCTGAAATGCAGGGTGCCTTCCCGCTGGGCAACCGGAATGTCAAAATATGAATGATTGGTGTATATCCGGGTGGCGTTATGCCTGAAGTCTGGCACCCCCGAAGATCCAGGATACACATAGGTCCACTCCACTTCATAGCCCGCAGGTCGCAAATTGCCATTCCAACTCACCCGTACCGTTCCATCGCTGCTAATCTTATCGGTCCTGCTCAATCCGCTTATGCTTGCCGATCCATTCATGTATTTTTGCATGTGAATTTGCGAGAATACATGGACAAACCCCGGCACCCCCGCAGCATCCGCGGGGTGGAGAAGGGTGTAGACCAACCCAGTTGGCGTATGGCTGACGGCATAGACATCAAGAACCTCCACCCGCAAACGGTGGAAAGACCCCGCAACCTTGAAAGAACGATCATTAAACATCTTTAAAGAGTCCCGCTCATAGCTGACGGCTAAAGTGTCCGTGCCCGAAGAACTGGTATACTGAAGCGGAGAGGTATTCGGATTTAATACCCCATGCGTCTTATAGGTAATCACATAAGTAAATGAACCGTGGGTGCCAACATCCGGGGATGCGACGTTTACCTCAAAATTGGCAAGGGCCACCAAACTCTTTACCGTAAAACCAGGACCGATCGACGCATTCGACATGCTGGCAAAATCACCGTGTTCTACAGTAATCGTATCCGGGCCCGGCGTCGAGACAATGGTTCTTAGCGACAAAGAGTCCAGATATACGGAACTTGGAAAATCAAAGGTCTGACCCGAGACAGAAGCCGAAATCCAGGGACTCAGCATAAGGAATATCAACCATCCATAACATCGTTGGATAGCGCTGAATGAAAATGATCTTTTAGCCATCATAACAGCGATAATTTATAATCCGTAAATTTTTTTAATCGGATGGTCCACCCTTTCCATGCCAGGTAATCCGATAGCTTGGCCTCAATGGAAGGGATCTGATCGTAATCAAACCGGTCATAGATCGTTTTGATCAAGCGGTAACGGGTGATGCCCATCATATCTTCCACATAGGCATCTCGCTCGATATACTCATAGTACACGACTTGGCCATTAGAGCGAAATCGAAGGTGAATCAACGTGAAAGGAGCATCGGCCACGCTTTGGGGTATGATCCGAATCTCCTCGATTCCCCCCTGGGTCGTCCAAGTCAGGTCGCAGTTCCCCAGGACATAATCCCTAAAAACGGCCTCCTGGCGGGTCGCGCTCGTGGAATCCAACATCGATTCCCATTCCTTATCGATTTCAAAATCAGAGGCGGCCATGATAATGCGGCGAATGCTGTCGGAGACGGTAAAGACCGCCGTCTTTTGTTCGTGGTTGATCTCTAGGACGCCCTCAGGCGCCTCGATATGCTCAACTCTGGGAGAGCGGTAATACGTTATGCCGTCGCGATAAATAAATCGTGAAGTATCGCCGACAGCCCGGGTTCCGTCATAATTCACCTCAACGATCGCATCACAGACATAAGAGGTCGATCCTTGAAATAAGGCAGTCAGTTCCTTGAACTTCGAATAAACCTCCGCCCCAGTTGGCTGCCCCGGGGAGGTCAAAGAAATCAGGCAGATCAGCGGAGTGATAAAGAGTCGATGTCTCATAGACTATTTTATGCTAACATTTTTTATGTTCTCAGTTAGGGTCAATATGCCCTTTTCGGTTTCCTTCTTTAGGCGGACAAGTTGATTCTTATGATTATACTCATAATAGGTTGCAAAGTTGTTTTCATCCAGCACGGCCATGAGATAGGCCTTCCAGGGGTGATACACATAGGTTTTTACATTGGCTGCCGAGGGGTAGATGCGGAAATCATCATAATGCCCAGAAGGCAATACGATTATTATGTCCTGATTGGCGTCGACCTCAAAATTTCCTCTGTACAACACCCAACCGTCGATTGCCATCGTTGCGGCAGATAAAGCCTGGCCGCCCACTTGTGGAACGCCACTGCCAGTCTTTACCCATATTTCACAAGTGTATAGGTTGCCCGTTAAAGAATCCGGATTGAAGTCAAAGTGGGGGGTGTATTGCCCTGCCGGTCTGCCGCTATTACCTGAGCGAATCTCGATGGTCAATGTACTATTCACAGCAAGAGAATACAATCCGCTATGGGAGGTGTTTGCATCCAGATTAAAAGATCCACTTATACCTAAACCGCCAGATTGAGATTCGCTGAATATTTCATACCCCCCCGCAGATGGAGTTCGACTCATGGCTTGGCGGAAAGGAGAATATAGAAAATCCGTTACCTGGTTATACTTTAGAAGCTCCTGCATGTCATCGAAACTTTCCGTCCAGGTCTGACCATACTTCCCGTTGGAGGTTACCGATCGAATCCGCTTCGTCGACGCCGATACGTCAATGGATTGATAAACGCCTTGAGGGTCCCGCTCTTCGACAGCGCCTACTGAGGGCAATGCCTGCGTGACCTCCTGGCCGGGGTACCAGCGCGCCTTCCCACCCCCATAGGCAACCAAATCATAAAAAAAGTTGCCATAAGCAGACATAAGGGCTTTAAGGGGTATAAACCCTTCTGTAGAATCAGAACGGTTAGGAAGCCAGTAATACCAGTTGCGCAGGATCCCATGGTGACGCTGATGACCACTGCCGCTGGGGTCTTCCCGGTTCCCGTAAAGTATATAGCTATGACTCAAATAGGGCAACCCTATCAACCCCATAGACACTGGATTGTAAATCAGATTACCCATCGTTGAATCGGGAATGGAGCGAAGAGAAGCGTACCGTACCGCCGAAGCCTCTATCGAAGGTTTCATGTAATTCGGAGTTCGACATGTCGAATCCCAGCTATAAATCGAAACAGAGTCCGTGATCACGAAGGGATCCTCATAAGTTTGATAGGAACCCGCTTTGAGGTCGAGCATATTTCTCCTGCCCGCGTTGAACTTGATGACCTCCCCGATCGATGTCAACTTATCATTAGCCTTCAACTCCGAGCCGACAGGATTGCTTACCTTATAGGGCGAGACGTAAACACGGAATTCCGAACCGCTAGAATGGCCGCTACCAAATCTTCGAGATAAAGGATCTGGGCTGGCAGCAGAACTTAATTTGCGGGTGGTAACGTCGATTACATACAATCGATGCCACTGAGAACTCCCACCGTTGATGCCTGCCTGAACAAACAACTCATCGCCGGGATGGAATGCATCGCTGCCAGTAGTAAAATAAGCCTGCAATAATGAGGTCCCCCCAAATATGCCCTCGGGAATCCCGCTGGTCTTAAATTCCAGCTCCTGAGCAAAGATGTCAATCCCACGAAATGGGTAATCTAAATATGAAGGCTCAAGATCGGTTTTCGTCCAATAGGCAGGAATTTCTGTCGTAAAAATATTATCTCCATATTTATCCTTGACGACGCGCACGACGGGAGATCCCGTGATCGCATCATAATACTTGTTCTCGACAATGGTCTCAAGGCCCTCTTCCACATTACGAACGGCAGATAAAATGCCATAACGATTTACAATCTTGGTCGTTGTCGTCGATTTAAAATAGTCAAGGTGGTGATGGGTTGAATTCACCCAGCTGAACTTAGGACGGACAAAAGGTGGAAGGCAGACTTTGACTCCTCCGCCTCTTTGGGCCAAATTCCGATTTTCCGTCGTTACGACCTCCCGACTGTCGGTGCAAATATCTACATCCACACCCAGCGTCTTTTGTCGGACTTCCAAATTCCCTTTGGGGAATACCATCTCTCCTTCGGATTCCAAATACTGAATCTCGCCCAGGCAGTCCAGCGCGTCAGGATAAGGGTCGCTACGGTGCTGGAGAACCGACACCTTGTTCATCAGCCGGCTTCCCTGGCTATGATAAAAATACTGCGTCGATGATACCAGTTCTTTCTTACCACCCTTGGGAAGTAGACGGTAACGGTACTGGGCCTTCTCCTTGCCATGCATATCGTTGGTTTCGACGACAAATTGCTGCGAGACTTCCCAGACGTTTTTTGAGGAACTGATCGTATTCGATATACCTAAAAAACTTAAAAGGATGTCGCGAATCCCTGGATTCGGGTACTGCTCATCTTTGACTTCCATAATATGCCTAGGACTGTAGGCCATTAGGTAAGGGAAATCCCTAGAAGTATAGAAATCCTTGACCTCAATAGATCGCGCAGAGCGGGCATAATCTTTATGAATACTCTCCACCACGACGCGACTGTACCCCACCGAGCCGGAAGGTAGAAATGATTCACCAATCGGATCTTCCTTAACCATTTCGATGGGATCATAAGGGGGATACTTCGAACTGTTAGTGGAAAGGCGATATGAAGTTGCTGAGCGGAAGGGGTTTTCTTCCCCACCTAAGGTGGGCTCCCAGGAGGCAACACCCGATGATAAAGATCCAGTTTCATCGGTATACCGATATCGATATCCCACCAGAGAAGAGGACTCGGCCCCGCTCAATTGATTCCACTCATCCCCAAAAGTCAGCTCAGAAACCCGAGAACCACCACCAATCTTAGGTTCACCCATTACTAGGCGGATATAACTTTTCTGCCGAATGAATTGATGGCCCGCCTTATAATCCTTCATGAGCTCTTTGATCGAATTACGTCCCAACACAGCGTCCCCGACCTGTAACATCGCTTTCTTCAACCGAGAGAAATGATCGTAATATTTCCCGTCGGGGCGTTCTTGTTGCTGAAAATATAATTGATCACTAGCATAAGCCCTGGCCATGTTGATGGCCGTGTTGGTCATTGCAGACGGCTTGACCGATGTGCCCGTCAGATCGATGGGCTTTACCCTAACCCATATGTAATCCCCATCATTGGGGCAAAGGCCCGCATCGTCGACTTCCGCATAGCCCTTCACCTGATCATAGGTCGAAAAAGCATTTCCAGCAATATTAATATGAAATGAAAAATACAATAGATTAGATCCCCCCAAAAGAGCGCCTTTAGTAGGCGATACACCTTTTGGCTTCTTAGCATAGATATACAAATAAGGGTTCAACCCGCCATCATACAGACCATAAACATCGGAATGTACAACATTAGGAGTCGGACCCACCCCAACAACATCAACCAGAGACATCGCTCGCTTATTCTGGACATAGGAGTAGTCATCGGCCTCATAGGTGACTTGAATCGCACCGCCCGACGGCAGCCCAATCCCATTCAAATGGAAGGCAGAGGCAATCATGTCTTTATCTTCCCGATTCCCTTGATCGATATACGGAAACTCGCAAAGGGGTAGCGGCCGGTTATTCGGATAATAATTCCCCCAGCCGTCCTTATCACCAAGGCGATAGGCCGGATTAAAATCTACATAGTCAAAATCATAGGTCTCACAAAAGATCATCGGCTCATCTCCATGGCGAACGCGTACTTGCAACAGCCGGAGCTTGCCGGTACTGTCTACGGCCGTATCGCCATTTGGCACCCGAGACGAAATCCCATAATCATAGTCAAAATAGATCGTCTTTAGCGGAGTCGCCAATGGTCCGTTTATGTACCTATCGTGTTTGTTATAATATTTTATGGAGTCCAAGCGCTGCATATAAGCATGATCCTCCTTCGGACTATAATAGGGTGTCATGCCATAGGGGTGGTTAGCTGTCATGACGGCAGCACGCGTATCCTTGCCGTCTTTTCGATCCGCAAGATAGAATTCAGCGACCTCGTTCTTTGACTCAATCGAATGCGCATACCAGAGATCCTTGGACCCTGATACATACGAAGCCGTATTATCAAACTTCGCTACTTTGACACCCTGGTTGAGCAGTGCTAAATTCGAATCCTTATCCCCATAAGGTATCCGCCAGCGGTAATCTTCTGCCATCTTCGTATAATTGAATTTCACAAACCCTCCTAAGTCGTCATCGCTAATTCCGTCATTGGTTACATCCACGTAATCTGCAGAAAGCACGGCGCAAAGCAAAAGGGCGCTCGAGTAAGAAGGCGAAACCGTGCTTTTGTAGAGCTCGTCACGCAACTGCCCGTTGAAAGCCGGTGCATCCTCCCCGGTAAATTTCATTATCCCGTCCCGCTCGCGAAACTTATCTTCGTCAAAGCCGCTGACGCGAAAAGCCACCTCGTTTTTTAGATGATTATCAATCGGTATTCCATAGACGTAGCGGCGCCCAGAGGATGTGGTATTAATGATCGCTCCAATGCGGGCGCCGTCGGTGCCTGACACGGGCCGAGCAATGAGACCTGCCAAACTGGTATCCTCATTGGCAGGAAACGAATTCCGCTTGTAGTTCGCCAGTTTTTTCATTATTACGGTCTGTGGGAATGCGGCGATATCGTCGTTCGTATAAACGACGATTGGCTCCGCGGAAGCCATGCGCTTTACAGGCGTAAAACCCCGAACTTGATCGCTGGGATCGAAACCATAAAACCCAGTGCCGTTCACTTGATTGAGGTAGTCATCATCAGCCATCGAGGCATTCCCGCAAGCCTTGAAGTATAAGTTGCGGTCTGGACCGCTCGATTTGCGATAGGCAATCATGTCTTCAGCGCAACCTCCAGTGGCTACAAATCCTTCTGTATTGGTTTTTATATTGTCGTATTTTAGCGAAACACCAATCCAACAGTCCAGAGAAATGTGGGCGCGGATGTTCACCTCATGGGCCGTATTGTCTCCTTTCGTATTCGTAAATTCAATCCGTGGGTCGCGGACCAGACCAAAGTCATTACGGTCAGCTCGAAATGAAGGCGTCGCGCCATAGGCCGTGGAACTGAATACGTCAAAAGTCTTCATAGCTGGGGGCATGAAAGGCAGATCTTTATTAATACCCTCGTCATTATCGCGCGTAAAGTCAACCAAATCTGCATCCCTGGCATCCTCATAATACATGTACCCATAACCACGTCGAGTACTTGAAGTATCATATCTTGTTGTAGAAAAATTCTTGCTCATCGTAACATTAACCCCTAAATCCAGGCCCAGCTGCTCCAGAACGCCCACCTGTAGGCCCAGCTCCAACTTATAAGACTTGCCATTGCTAGAATACAAATAAGGACTTGTGACTTGGGGAATCTGATTGCTGACGCTATTGATGAATCGCTTCTGAATTACACGCGTCACATGAGAAATGTTCAAAGTCCCAGAAGTTGTTGGGTTCTCCCAGCCGCTAATGGTATTGAAAGTTCTGTTTACCGAACGCCCCATACCGACAGAAAAATACTCATTGGCAGCAAGACCTGCGTTAAAACCCGCATAGGTCGATATCGTACCCCCGGATCCGCTGTTTGCCGCAAGTGTCACCCCCGCACTCGCCGAAACGCTAAATGGGCCGGCATTCACACCCGCATAAACACCACCGCCAACGGAAACTCCGACTGCATGGCCAGTATAATTGTCCTTGTCCTTTGTCAAGCCCATTTGACCCTGAACCCCCGCACTGACGCCTACGCCTTCCGAAACGCGCGCACTGACACCAAAGTCTGCGCCAACGCTGACGCCCGTGCTCGTGTCCCTTCTCTCTCTAATATTCTGATAGGTCTTGATTTCAGCGCCACGCATGTCATCGGGTAATCCACGAACCAAACGATTCAAAGTGCCAATATTCAAATTCCACCCGTATCCAACCCAGGAGCTTTCTTCTTCTACATTGGAGGTCGCCCGATAAACAAGACTTAAGGGATAACCTTCAATGTCCAAAAGGGGAATGCTATAGCTAAAATCGCCCGTAAACGGATCTACTAAAGTAGTGGTCGCTAGCGGCGAAAAACCCTGAAACTCAGGCTGAGATGGACCCGAGGTGAGAGCCAAAGCCCGGAGGGGCAATAAAAGTTCCGTGGCCATAATCGTAAGTAACGTCACGGCAACTTTCTTCCTCTGTCCCAAGACGAATCTAATCAAACTACGCTTCATCCTTTTATAGATTTTGTACCCCCTTGAGGCCTGAAACATATTTTCCCTAAGCCTATCAGGCGGTCGATGTACCAATACGCCACTTCCTCTCCCTCTTGCCAAAGTCGCTGATACGTCTGATGGGGAATGCGGAACTTATATACTAGGCGCTCTGCCTTGCTTAAACCATCAGAGGGCTCAAAAACATATCCAATGGGATAAAGTGTTGAGTCCCCCCACTGGATATAGAAATCGTCCCGACTTTCAAAAGCTAGATATTTATACTTACGCTCATAGTCCGCTGCATCGTCGGCCAGAGAAAAAAGCAGAGAATTACCCGTGCGATGATTGGAGAGAAACAAAATCGCCTTGATATAATAATCCGTGCGCGCCGAGTCGGACGCTTCAGTCAATGGGTCTTCAACACGAAGGTCAAACTGCCAGTTTTCAACCCGAATAGACCGGGAAAATCCTCCTAAAGGAGGCTCCATGACAGCGGAACCCCGCCGGCATGCCGGCAGCAATAGGCCTAATGCAGCCATAATCATCATCCATGAAATGATTCTACCTGTAGTCATAATAACGTTTATTTACATATTCAATCAGTTCATCGGTGATGTCTAGGTCGGGGGACGCATAAAGCACATTCCCTGTGCCATTCGCCCCGTAGATGTAACTATAACCACGCTCCCGGCCGAAATCTTCTATAAAAGGATTGAGGCGAGTCCAAAGCATCTTCTCAATCTCCACGTTGGTCTTTTCCGTCTCCATATTCAACTTCTGATACAATGCATTCTTAAGTTGATCCGCAGAAACCGGGTCTCGAAGTTTTTGAGCATAAACCAGAGAATCAATCATTTGCTTTTGACGATCAACCTCCACTTTGAATTGCTTGGTATACTCCAATTGAAGTTCAAATTCACTGACAAGCTTGAACATATCTACATATCCCGTTTTCTTCGAAGTACAGGAGCCTAGGGTTAGAACCGCGGCTGCTAACCAAACAAATAACCAACTTCTATTTGACATGATCTGGATTAATATATTTGAACTTGATGACTTGCTTCACCGCACGACGACGGTGATTTTTAAAAATAAGGGCCAATTCAAATTCCTCACCCGCACGAAGCTTGGAGTCCTGCAAATCATAGGTATGGAAATTTATACCCCCCGAAATTGACCATAGCCGCTCGGAGTCTTTCTTTTCTTCCCCCTTTCGAATGAGTATCAGTTGAATTTCATTTTCAAGAAAATCCTGCTCGCGATATTTGAGTTTTATTTTCCCCACCGCCGGGTAGCGATTGTGACCTTCATCCACGTTAACATCGATATAGGCAGTTTCCAGCGGCTTCGTCTCCATGAGACTATCCTCCACAATGGTGAACTGCCAGGGTTGCGCGCCACCAAGAAGTATGCCCTTATAATATGCATCAACGGTCCAAGCATATGGCTGCCATAGCTCTAGGGGTCGACCGTAAATAGGATACGAAAGACTATTGATATGCAAATTCTTTTCAGCATAAATGGGATTGTTCCTGGCTATTGCCGCCTCCGTGGACTGCCCCTTTCGAATCTCTGCAATCCGAATCCCGAAAGTCAACGAGGATTGAAACGGATAAGTGGCGACCCAACTGAGTAAGGGATGAAACTCGTTAATCCTAGATTCATCAGCCGGGTCCACCAAGGTAATGGAGAACAAGTCAGGAGACTGATGATATACACAGTCATCCACTTGCTGAACTCCGGCCTCGTAACCAATGGCACGCGTGGTCATTCGAACGCAATATTGGTAGGTTCCTTGTGGCAAGACATGATACTGCTCAAAAAGCTCCCTTAACGCCGGGGACGAAAAAGTCCAGGTGGGATAGATAATCTTTGCGCCTAGATGATTGATCCCGGGATTCAAGACGACCGTGTAACGATATTTTATGTAATGTTCCGTTTGCCGAAATCGTATCTCACCTTCCACCTCGCAGGGAATTGAATGAGTCATGCCAGAATGGATATCATAGTTAAACAAATTATTAGGCGTGATATCCAGACCCTCGAGCATGGACAAGTTTACGGTTATGTGCTGGGCCGACACGGGAGGGCCAATCGCCGACATTACCCATACTAACATGGATTTTATCAATAAGCCAAATGGATAATCCTCCCGAAATAAGGATAGACCACCTGCGGCACCACAGCCCTTCTTTAAATTCTTCATGATTCCTTTACTTTAAAACGAAATGACCAGTCCACAGCAAGACTGGCGCCATATACGGTTCTCCACAACGGTAGCGCGCTAGGACGGAACCGATGGTAGCGAATTCCACCATGGACTGTCAATGGAACCTTCGCAAACTGATACCTGCCGCCAAATTGAAACCCATAGCGGGAGAAACCCGCTGCGTGAAGGCCAAGGTCCCCGCCCCCTTGCACCATCCATTGGTCACTAAGTTGGTAGCCCCCAGAGAAATTGCTGAACCAAGTCTGCTCATGATGGGCAGAAAGAACCTCTGCATCCATCTTCGATTTCCCCAGATTAAGCATTGACGTCATCTTGCCTGCAGTATATAAGATGTTTCCTTGAATCATGGTACTCCCCGTAAAGTTCGAATCCATGATCGACCGGTTCTCATGATACAAAGCCGAAAAGCGAAAATTGCCATGGGGCCTCTTTACCTGATACGACAACTTCCCTTGCCAAACTGAACCGTATATCATACGACCAGCTATGGCTGAGGTGTCAACATAACTTCGAAAGGTAGAGAACGGTTTATAGGCGAGACTCAGATTTGGATATCGACGCCAGGAGGTGCCCAGTTCAAAGCCCCATTTGGATTGACCGCTGCGATGTACCAGAAGATTTTGCCGAGTTATGTAGTTGTACTCGATGCCTAAGCGAAGAAAACGCTTGAAAAAATGCCCCTTCCCTTCCAAACGATAGCGATCGATGCCCACTAAATTCATGGGTAAGGTATGGTTAGCGAAATTAGATCCAACATGTTCGTACCCGCCGGCAATGTCAATGAGGGTTCCCGGAATACTGGATTCCAAATCCATCCGCCAGGATGATCGGCTCGAAAATGACTCCTCGGGGTGCCCCATCCATTGGCCGCCACGAAAGGAACTAGCAGCCTCTAAGTCCACCCGAACATATTTTGATGCTTCACCTTGGTGAGCCAGGGATAAAATATGAACGGGTGTCAGAAAACTAGGCATATGCGCCTCGATGTCCTGGAAAAAATCTCCATCGGTAAGCAAAACTCGATCGGGACGATAGCCATAATAAATCAATTGAGTTTGTTGACCGGTAGCTGGCTTGAACCGAAGTCGGGCACAATAACCTTGGTACGGGTCCAGGCTGCCATCACGTCCTATATATTCTATCCGACCGTAAGTAAATCCCGCCTCCGCAGGACCCAAATCGTATGCAAAATTTACGCCCCTCATGGTTTGTCCTCCTAGCGTATATTGCGATACCCAAGGCGTGAATATCCCGGCATCAAATTCAGTGACACCTGAGGCGAACTTTCGGGAGTGCCCATGAGGCAAAAGACTGGCGGCGTCTTTCGTCAACTCCTTATACGTCTTCTCTTCTAGTGACCCCTGATTCAATGCTTGAAGTTTTGCCTGCCCCATTATAGAATCGAAATATCGATTAGTTCGGTATTGTTCCGCCAGGCTTTTAAAATGAGCAATCTTCTGATCCAGCGCTTCAAGCCGCTGATATGCCCCAACTACCGATGTATAGCGAGCCTGAATCGCGGCTTCATTATCCTTGGCAGTCTGAAGTAATCCGCTGGACCGAGGTAAGAGTGAATCCCTGACATCCCCTACTTGGGAAGCGACCATAGACTCAAATAGGCCGGTCGTATCCTTCTGAAACCTCTTGGCATCCGCAGGCTCTAGAAATTTACCTGCCGCAACCAATTGCTGGATGCTTTCTGAACGATCCATCTGTAATCGCTCCAGCGCCGTCGCGTAGAGGCTTTGTACGCCTTGGGCTCTTGAAGTGACCTCTGAATGGGTTTGCTGGTAGTGGCGAATTAAACCCAAAAGCTCCCTTTTGGCTTTTCTTGCATCATAATGAACATTAATATAACTAGCCCTCGCCGTTCGATGGAGATCTTGCGATGTGTAATAGCCGTCCAATACAATCGGAATATTCAAGAGCGGAACCTCTATGTGGCCGCCAAAGTCAAAGTGGTTATTCTGCTGCCCTGAATTGATCTCTAAATCATTGGCAGCTCCAAGGTTCATGTAGATGCGGCCCACGACTTCTTTATCCTCCATGGTGCGCGATCGATTGCGAACTTGGGTAAATACGGTTTGGTTGTCTTTAAGTACGGCGGTAATGTCACCGGGAAGAGCAATGGAATTCTTGGACGTTGTAGACCATCGGCTAGTTTTTTCCGTCGACGCTTTAGATGAAGCCAAGGCGTAATAACCCAAAAAATGATCTCCACAATATATATCTGCATATCTTAATTTTCCCGAAACCCTATACTGAATGCTATATCCTTTCGCTTGAAGCTTGCGATTCAGGGAGGAGGGGAGGCGACCCGAGGTCCATCGATGAACTTTCGGTTCGGCGCCACCATATGTATCAAGCATTCTGAAGACCGGGGATGCCATGTAAAGATTAGAATCTACTTGGTGAACTATTGTCCGCGTGACCTTCGGCTTGCCCATTTCTTGAAGCGTTAAGATCGTTTTGTATCGTCCAACGGGAAGGCGATGGTTCTTGCGCAAGGTTTGCCGATAGGATGCAAGGAATAGATCATTCTTATTCTTGGGAAGCAACTTCAAATCCGAATAAAAAACATCCGAACGCTTCGATGAGAGGTCACCAAAGCGAAGGCGGTAAACAAGGAGGCTGTCCGCGGATCCCATCATGGCGTAGCATTGAATTGTGACGGATTCCAAGTTTGCGGTTTGCTGCACTGCGAGCCCTGGGAAGGAAATGAATAAATCCTGATATACTTCGCGGTCTTTAAAATAAGGTTGACTTAAAGTCAGCATAAGCGTCGAATCGTCCAGCTTAGCCGCTGCCCATGATGGGCGCGGACAGATTAGCATGGCGCCGGTCAAGGTCACGATGTTGAATAGTTGAATAATAATCGTCGTTCGAACCGTCATCTCTCTTTTTTCTAATACACCATGCTAGAGTGTTACCTGCCATCTATAGCATTCCGATAATTTTTAACAATAAAACTTACTTTGGAACAAAATTCTTTAAAGGTCTCTTAACGAAATAACAACAATGCAAGTAAACATGCAAGCATTTCTCATAAAATTTTTTGGATAAAAAATGAAACACTGCGTAAATTCTAGATTTTATTCTCCACTAAAATGCCTACTAGCACTGCATTGAAGAGGCAATTCCATCTATGTCTTAGCTGATAATTTTCTTGTCGCAATATTTGATTTTTCCTATAATTCTCAGGGACATCAAATCGAAAAAAAACCTCCAGGGTCGACAATCATCAAGAATATTAACAAATTCAGCTGCTTGGAGTACTCATTCAGGTGATACCCGCTTCGTTTCCTCATAGTTTTCCCAATTCCCGGTTTTCGTACGAGAACTTGCGCCGTCCAGGCTTCGGCAACGATCTTTATATGGATGCGGTGGCGGGAGGGAGTACTCAGACGCGCAGCTATGTTTGTGGGGATACGACGCAGTT
>CAZYEZ010000043.1:0-15088 GCA_964646775.1 uncultured Chitinophagaceae bacterium
CCATGGCTTTACGCAAAATTGGAGCGGGCGATCTGGAAGACCTGGGTCCTTGGGCCAAGGCGCCCTGCCTGATGACGGATCTGCAGGCGCAGTATGCATCCTGGAGGGAGGCCATGATTTGTTTCCTATGCCAGCAGATGAAGAATTATTACCCGATGGGAGGTTCCGTACAATACACCCATTTGGCCCCCAATACGGCTGCGGAAGCACAGGTTTCTGCGCTGCCCCTTTTTCAGCGATGCGATCCAGCTTTTTCTTATTACCCAGGGACCTGGGGGGCTTATTTTGAGCTGTTCTACCAGCAGGTTTCTCAGAACAAACTGGGATTCTTATCGCATTTTGCGACCACCACCTATGCGAATTTCCCCACCGGCACCCAGGCCATGATGGGCTTGATGTACTTGCTCCACGAACTGGCCATGAGTCTGCCAGAAAACCTAGATGCGTTCTCCCTCAAAACCTATGGAGAGTATATAGGTCAGATCCATGCGCGCATTAAAAGTCTTCGCGCGCTCCTGGATCAGGAGAAGATGGGCGATGGAAACAGGTGGGAGGATTTGACTTCGCTTTGGGACCGCTGGGATCAGGCCTGTGTGAAGAAAGAGATTCAAACCATTTACACCCAATACCTTCGCCGCAAAGCCTATGCCTATTTCCTGGGTAAGCTGGGTTATTTTGCCTACCAGCACCCCGGGATTCAGCATAAAGGGGGGGTGCCCATGGGAGGGACCTTTCTGATCATCTATCATGATTCGGAATCCGAGGGAGCGCAGTCCGATTCGCAGAAGCGGATCTTGGATCTGAACCCTACCAACTTAACCTACGATTCCAGCGCGATGAACCCGGAGGGAATCCCAACGGTGGAGGGCAGCGCCCACACCTATTCCAATCAGCCCTCTGCGGCCTCTCCTTTGCAGGGAGGGATGCGTATCAACAAGGCGGCCGCCCAGGAGGACCCGCGTCCTGGGACCCTGGAGGGCAAGATCGCCGAGGCCCTCGCCTATTTCCGTGACTGGGAAGCCGAACACCCACCCACAGACCAGGATTCTCATCTGGCATCGCTGCTCGAAGACTTGCGGCCCGGGACCGTGATTGCTGATTTCTTCCTGCCTTACCATTGTGGCTCCGATTGCCCACCCATTCAGTTTACCTTGCCGGCGCCGGCACCGCCCAAGGAAGACCTGCGCATCCATATGGAACCCGATCAGTTCTGCGCCGAAGACAAAGGGCAGTATGCGGTGGAAGTCTTTCCGCAGGGAGGTAAACTCCAAGGGGAAGGGGTGCGGGAGAAAGATGGGCAGTTTGTGTTTTCTCCTTCGGCCATTGATCTGGGATCGGAGCCCTCGCGAGCGATTGAGTTGACCTATAGCCGCGGAGACGATCAAACGTCGATAACCGTCCAGGTTTTTGCCCCGGCCTATGACCAGATCCAAGCGGAATCAGGTGCCGATCCCATGACCTGGAGTTTTTCCACCGCCATGGGGCTCGGAGATCAATGGCATTGGGATTTTGGGGACGGCGAAACCTCCCAGGATTCTAAACCTCAGCACAAATACCAAAAAGAGGGTGGCTACCAGGTTCGGCTAAAACTGAGCCATGGGCCCTGTCCGCCCGTTGAAATAGAGACCCGGATTGAGGTGAAAGGAAAGCCGAAGCTTCCGATGAAATGCCTGCCTTTGGCTGATCTGCTGAAAACCCTTCAAGGGTTTTCTAAAAAATATCCGAAAGTGTATGCGTCCTATTCCAAATCTAACCCGGCCGTTTTGGAATTCGCGCACCTGTTGACCGAGGTCCATAAAATGGGCCCGCAAGAGCTGGAGAAGTACCTCCAAGAGATCGGATATGCGGAGCGAATGCAGAACTGGATTAACCATACCGTAGAGCGCATGTATGGAAAAGAATGGGGTCCGATTTCCATCGAATTCTTTGAGCTATTGCTGGCCATGAATATGCATCTGGCATGTGGCCGCCAGGGACAGATAGGAAAACCCAATGACCCCTTGGCTCTGGATGCTCTTTTCAAGCTTTTAGATCATGCGCTTTCTTTCTGGAACAAGGAATCCTGGCCCATTTCAACGCAGATCAAGCAGAACTTGAATCAGGTTCTGAATCTTTGTAAGCAAGAGCTGGCTCGAGCCAAGGAAGCAGGATGGGGTGAGGAAGCCCATAACTATGTTTATCTGCTTCAGCAATGGGTGAGACGCCTGGAAAAACTTGTTCAAGAAATCGCTTAAATGAAATCCTCGCCATCCCATATCATTCATCGACAACGGATCGATTTGCAGGTCCCCAAAGAGCTGGAAACCGATATTCGTCAGCAGGCGGCTGCTTTTGCCGAGGAGCTGGCTGCGTATCTGGAGGGTGTTTTCGATACCTGGGCGGGCAGCGACCAATGGATTCATTTTGATCGGCTGGAGCTGGATCTGAAAGATCTCCCTGTTTCGGCATGGAAAAGCGAAGCCTTCGTCCAGGTCCGCCAGCAGCTGGAAAAGCAGTGGATGGATTTGGAGGATGGGGGCCATAGGGGCGGGGGGCGGCCGCGGGACGAAGGGCAGAGAGATCAGGATCTGATCGCCTATTATCTTCAGACCGGCCGGTTCCCTTGGTGGTTTACCCCCTCTCCCGATAAGCCGCTGCCCCTGGGTTCATGGATGGAGTCAGGAATGCTGGATCCCGATCGCTGGGCTCTGGACTCCTCTGCGCTCTATCGGTCCAGATGGGCGGAACTGCTGGGGAATCGAATGCCGGAATTCCTGGATCAGTGGCGCTTCTTAAAAGCGGCTTCTTCCGCCTCAGGCCCTGCATTTCTCGCCTTTCACCGGGACCTTTGGGTCCAAGGCTCCCCTTCGGTACAAATCTGGCGCCATCGGTTGATCGAGACCTTGGTCGGAATGCCGGCGTCGGGCCGATATCGGGTTTTAGATGCGCCGATCCAGGCGATCTCCTTGGTCGGAATCGGCGCCCCAGATCGGCGATTCATCCAGAATGCATGCGAGAAAGCCTATGGTTACCGGCCCATGCTGGCTGATCAAGAGGCGAATACATTAGGAAAACAGCAAGGCGCCAGGGACCGAAATGCCCAGGAGGCGGCACCGGGAAATGACGGCCTCGGCAAAGAGGAAGGAGAACCTAGGAGGATCACAGACCGGCCCCGGGGTGAAGAAGCGCTTGAAACCTCTTGGGCGGGCATGGTCCTACTGGCCCCGTTTTTCCCTCGGCTTTTTGAGAACCGATGCATGGTGCCATGGGAAAATCCAGCGGATAGAGTTCGTGCCCTTCGGATCTGGGATTATCTGGCCAAAGGAGCGGACTCCCAGGGACTGGAGGAAAGGATACTGTTCAAAATTTTCATGGGCCTGAATCCCGAGACTCCCATTCCTATTTTTGGAGGACCGATGGATAGGGAGGATCAAAAGGAAGCCGACTTAATTCTTGATGAAGTGGCGCGGCACTGGCGCCGTTTGGGCCAGAGTTCCGGGGCGGCGATCCGGGAGCATTTTCTACAAAGAAGGGGAACCATCCTTGCCACAGAGACGGGCTGGACGATGAAGGTAAAAGCGGAGACCCTGGACGTTCTCATCCCATTTATTCCCTGGACCATCGGATGGATTCGGCTTCCCTGGATGACCAAGCCATTGATCACGGATTGGAAAATCTGATTTATGTGGACGAAAGCAGAAAAGGCACGCACGACAAACCCCTCCCTGGCCCGTAAGGAAAATCAGGGTAAGGATCCGTTTTTTGCGGGTCGGTCTGTCGAGGCTCAACTGCCTGGATCGGAAGCGCCTTTCTTCGCCCCCGTCCAACCTAAGTTAGAAATATCGCGTCCGGATGACCCCTTTGAAAAGGAGGCCGAGCAGATGGCTGATCGGGTGATGAAGTCTGCTGCTTCCCCCCAGGTTGCGGCCTCTGGGTCCACCGATCAGGGAGAGGAAAAGGAGGATCATTCTTCTACGCCGGTTCAGACCCTGGCACCCCGCCTTCATGCAGGCAGCAGAACGGGATTTCAGACCTGTCAGCGTAGGGCGGCACCCGGTTTTTTCCCATCTCCGGAGGTCGAAGAAATACCCATGGCGGCCACGGCAGAGGGCTTAACGCTTCCCCACCTGCAGACGCGGCTTCCGCAGGGAGAAAGCCGGCCTGCGTCTTTGCGGGGACCTCCGGGGGGCGAAGCTTCGTTTTCCCAGCGTTTGCTCGCGTCTAAGGGATCGGGGCGACCCTTGCCCGACGCCACCCGTCGGTTTATGGAGTCCCGGTTTCAGGCGCCCTTTACCGGGGTGAGAATCCACACGGATGTCTCTGCGCAGGAGCTGGCAGAAGAGATTCATGCCCAAGCCTTTACCCATGGGCAGGATATTTATTTTAATGCCGGAAAGTTCGAACCTGAATCCAAGGATGGGAAACATTTGATTGCCCATGAGCTAACCCATACCTTACAGCAGCGGGGCAGTCCGGTGTCGGCACCGGTTTCTCCGGCAAGGATACAGAGGAAGGCGACTCTGGAGATGACCTATTTGGGCCGAAAACAGGCTTTGGATGGGGAAGTGGAAGACCCGGCTTGGATGCTGGAATCCCCGAACCTGGCTCGCATGGGAGCCGAGCTGGGCTCAACCCAATCCCAATCCCAATCCCAGTCCCAAGCTCAGTCCCAATCCTTGGCGGGTGGGATGAATACGACAGGCGGCGCCTGGTCGGGATCCGGGTCTACAGGTACGGATATTCCGACAGGGGCTATGGCTGTGTCTTCCCAAGGCGCCCTGGTGTCCCGATTCGCGAAACCGCCCACCGGGGATTCCCAGCTGGATTCCCAGTTGGATTTTGAACGGGATGAGGAGGCAGATGCTGGCCAACGTGACCTTGATCGTTCCCTTGCATTAAAGTCTGCGAGCGAACGGGAAGGCCGGAGTTTTGACGCCCCGGCGTTTTTAGAGTCGGCGTTGCAAAGGCGACAAAGGTTAGAGGAGCCGGATGGCGCGCTAAAAGAACAGGAGGTATCCGTCTCGGGAGCGCGGGGCGAAGACCTGCCGCTTCAGACCTACGCGACCGTCGCGGCCCGCGGGCCCCCAGTCCTTGGTAGGACCGCCTCTCCACGGATTCAGCCGGGGTGGTTTTCTGATGCCTTAACTTGGGTGGATGCAGCCTTGGATTATGCGGCCGAAGGGCTGGATCGCGGAAGGCAATTGATCCTGGAGGAAGCCAAGGATTTTGCTTTAGCCATTCCAGGGTACCGAGGTCTAAGGATTGTCTTGGGTCAGGATCCGATTACAGGTGCGCCGATTACCCGAAGCGGATCCGGATTTTTTGAAGCCGCGCTGGACTTTATTCCCGCAGGACCGCTGCTCTATGAAAAGCTGCAGGAATGGGGAATCCTGTCCCAGGCAACCCGGTGGATCGATGAACAGATTCCGGTTTGGGCCAGACAGGTGGCCTCTATACGAGCTGCCATTACCCAATTCTTTCAGCAGCTAAGCCTTGCCGATTTAGCGCGTCCCCTACGCATATTTGAACGGGCGGGCTCCCTCCTTTATGGAGTGATCTCAAAGATCATGCGCTTCTGCCAGGATGTGGCGCGCGCGCTCATGGACATGGTGAAGCGGGTCCTCTTGGAGCAGGTGGCTGAGTTCGTCAGAGCTCGGACGACCGTATACCCCTTGTTGACTGTCCTATTAGGCAAGGATCCTTTGACCGGCCAGGTGGTTGCGAAATCAGGGGCCACCATTCTTGATGCCATGCTCGCTTTGGCCGGCCAGAGAGGTCTGGAGCAGCGACGCCAAATGATTGAAACCGGGACCTGGGAGCGGGCTGTCGCCTGGATTGACGAGGGGGTCCACGTATTTTCGGGAGCCTATGAAGAAATGAGCTTGGCCTTCGAACAGGTCTGGTCTCTTTTGACGCCTTCGGCGATCGCTCATCCTCTTGCTACCTTCCATCAGGTTCTTGACCTTTTCTGGTCTCCCGTTCGCCGAGTGGCGGATTTTGTAGCCAGGGCTACCCAGGCCATTTTGGCGCTGATCAAAGAAGTCCTTTTAAGAAGGCTTTCTGCCTGGGCTCAGTCGACAAGAGGCTATCCGTTGCTTACGGTCATCCTAGGTCGCGACCCATTTACCGGAGCACGGGTCCCCCGAACGGTGGATCGCCTGGTTTATGGATTCATGAATCTGACCCCGCAGGGGGCCCAGCAATATGAACAGATGAAGGAGTCCGGGGCCATCGACCGGGCTAACCAACGCATTATGGCGGCCGTGACCGCTTTGAACCTTACCCCTGCCTATATCCAGCAGCTGTTCATTCAGCAGTGGAATGCGTTCCGCTTCGAAGACCTGGCTCGCCCATTACAAGCTTTCATGCGTATTATGGGGTCCTTCCAGGAGGTTTTAGGTCGATTGATTCGATTCCTCATTCAGATTGTTCGCATCCTGGTTGAAGTATTACTTCAGATGATGAACTTCCCTGTGCGCCTGGTTTCCCGCATTCTGAGCCTGGCCATGGAAGCCTTCGATCGCATAAGCAATCAGCCCATTCAATTTTTGATGAACTTGGTGGCAGCCATTCGTTTAGGCTTTGCTCAGTTTTTCCGTCGCATCGGGGTTCATTTGCTTCAGGGCGTGGTGGGATGGCTTATGGCCGAACTTCGAGATGCTGGGATGCCGGTGCTTCAAGACTTTTCCCTCCAAGGTGTCATTCGATGGGTGCTGGAAGTATTAGGGGTTAGCGTAGAGAAGATCTGGGAGAAACTGGCCGCTCACCCTCAAATTGGTCCGGAGCGCGTGGCTCGGCTCCGCCAGGTAATCGGCCGCGTGGAAGGGATTTGGAGGTTTATCAGGGATGTTCAGGAAAGGGGCATTGCCGCGATCTGGGAGTGGATTTCGGAGCGATTGACTCAGCTTTGGGATACGGTGCTTGGGGCGGTGCGTCAGTGGATCATGGAAAGGATCATCACCCAAATGGTGACCCGACTCCTAGCCTTGCTGGATCCCACGGGCATCATGGCCGTCATTCAAAGCGTCCTGGCCATTTATCGGGCGATCCAGTCCTTTATACGCTATTTGCGGGAGATGCTGGAAATATTCCATTCTTTCGTCGAAGGAGTCGTTGAGATTGCATCCGGCCGCCTGCAAACGGCCGCCAATGCCCTGGAAAACAGCATGGCCGGGGCCATGCCCGTGGTGATTGGATTTTTGGCCAATCAGCTTGGGTTAAGAGGTCTGGGGCGCCGGGTAGGAACCATGATAGAGCAAGCCCGGGCCATGGTCGACCAGGCATTAACCTGGCTGGTTAACAAAGCCGTTCGATGGTCCCTGCCCCTGCTTCAGCGGGCCCTTCAATGGGGAAGATCGGTCGGAGAGCGCGTTATGGGATGGCTCGGGATCCGAAGGCCTGTTCAAATGCTCAATGGAGAGCAACATACTTTATATTTTGAAACAAGAGGGGCGGAACCTGTACTCATGCTGGCCAGCAATCCCCGCCGCTATATTGATTTTGTTCAGGATTTTGATGCCCAAACGCCGGAACTTCAGGCCCATAAGACCGCGGCCCTGGGTATAGCCAGAGAAATTGACCGGGCGATTCGGACGCGAAGGAGGGATGAAGACGGGCAGCCCAGCCAAACCCATCAAGGAACCCAAATCGCGCAGCTGATTGATCGGCTGGTCGAACATACCCGTCATTTTGAGGTGACCGGCGGCCAGCAACCACCCAGTGTGGTCCGATACGGTCCGGTGAATGAAGATGGAGGAGGAACCTATGCCCATGCCGAGATTCTTACGAAGAAGAATATTCAAGGGGGTAGGCCGAGCGGAAAGCCTCAGATCATGTTATTGGCCGAGCGTAGAAGGCCAGTTCAGGCCTTTATCCAGGGGCATTTGCTCAATGAAAACCTGGGTGGGAAGGGGAATAGCTATAATCTTACTCCGATTACAGGGGTCGGCGCCTCGATGCCAGGGGGAGGCGCCAATACAAAACATCTGCATGAGGTGGAGACCCATGTTAAGAAGTTGGTTTTAGATGAGGGGAAGGTGGTGGATTATCGGGTAGAGGCGAAGTATGAAGGCCGAAACAATCGGCGATCATTTTACGAGCAGCTTTCTGAGAAGCGGAGACAGGGTACCGCGACGGATCTGGAATTAAGAAAACTGGAGGTCATGGATTATGAGGACCGAAAGCTTTGCACCCGGCTTATCAATACCTGGTGCGTACGGGAAAAGAACCCGCAGTCGGGCAGATGGGAGCGCGTCGAATCCACCTGCCAACAGGTGGAGGTAAAAAATGAGCTGCCGGATGGAGACTTTAGCCTTTTGCCGAATTAGCTCCGCCGAACAATCCCTGAAAAACCTTAATTTAGAGTTGTTCCGTTTAGGCGCCTTAAAAACGATTGCTTATGACCGTTTATCGCGTATTGATACACCGTCGGGCCAAGAAGCCGCGTTCCGGGGAACCTTTTTTTGCAAAAGAAGGGGTGGCTCCGGAAATGACCGCAGAATGGATGGGGACCCATCCATTTTTCTCAGCCCGGGAAACGCCGGTCAAGGGCTCTACCCCTTCTACCGCGACGGGGATTGGGAAAGCAGAAGGGAAAGAGGCTTGTGGCCCATCCTTATCCTTGCAAGCCGTGACCAAAGGGGAATTCAAGTTGGTCTCCTATCATGTCCAGGGAGAGAAGAAGAAGTCCATCGAACTGCAGGAGGGCAGCGAGAAAAAGCAGCAACAGTATACCGGTACGATGCATATGCGGTTCGCAGTAAAGACCAGCATACATCTGCCCTCCATTCCTTCCGGACTTCGCCCCTGCCAGGTGAAGCGGGTCAAAGCAGCCATCCGCCATGAGGTGATGCCGCATGAAAAACAACACCAGCGTATTATGCAGGGCTTTGCCGGGAAATCATCTTTTCCGGTAAGCTTTGTAGGGACAGAATCTGCCTATAACGATCACTTGAAGGCCGTCGCGATGAGTGCCTTCCAGAAGCGCCGGGCCCAGGTCATGGAAAAAAGTGATGCCCTAGACCCTTTTGAGGTGAAAGTAGATCTTTGTTGCGAGGATAAACCCAAGAAGGCAAAAGCCTAGATTTGCCCGGGACTTTTAAATAACGATATGAAGATGGTCATACCTTTTTCCACCCCATCGCATGGCAAAGCTTTAGAAAAGGCCCTTGACTGGGCGGCGGAAGGAATCCGAGGGCGCTTGGAGGCGCATTTTTCGGACCTTCCCTTCGATTTTGCTGCTTGGGCGGGGGAAGAGAATCCGGGCACGCTTGCCTTAGAGCCATGGCTGGGGATTCGGCCCACGAAGGAAGAGGCCATGGTCCTGCTTCTAGCCTTGATGCCCCATCTTCGCCCCCATTTTTTTGAATCAATCATGACGGAGTTGCTGCCTGGGGGTGGAGACTTTTCGGAGTTCGGAGGAGCGAAAGGCAGCGCCCATCGGGGGTTTTTGCCAAGCGGCGAAACCGCCCAGTTTGTTATTGCGGGTCGAGATTTAGAACGACGCCTGGCTTTGATCGCCCTGTTTTCGACCCATCATTATTTTGCGAGAAAGAGTCTGGTTTGGCTCGAGGCCGTAAGCGAGGGGGAACCAGAGATGGGGGGGCGCCTGGTCCTCTCCAGAGAATGGATGGATCAGCTGATTTTTGGGAAGGAGACGGCCCCGCGCTTTGCGCTTTCCTTTCCGGCTCGTCCCCTGCATACGGAAATGGATTGGGAGGATCTGGTGCTTCATCCCCGTACGCGCCAGCAGGTGGAAGACATCGGTTTATGGTTGCATCATCGCCATCAGTTGGAAGAAGATGAGAATTTGAGGCGAAAAGTGAAGGCAGGATACCGGGTGCTTTTTTATGGCCCCTCGGGCACAGGGAAGACGCTGACGGCCACCATTCTTGGACGCACTTATGGTAGGGAAGTCTTCCGGGTCGATCTTTCTCAGCTGGTCAGCAAATTCATTGGGGAGACGGAAAAGAATCTGGAGCAAGTCTTCCGGAAGGCGGAACATAAAGACTGGATTCTGTTTTTTGATGAAGCCGATGCCATATTCGGGAAGCGAACGCAGGTGCAAACGGCCCACGACCGATATGCGAATCAGGAAGTGAGTTATTTACTCCAGCGGGTCGAAGATTATCCGGGTTTGCTGATTCTGGCTTCCAATTTTAAACATAACCTCGATGAGGCATTCCTGCGCCGATTTCATGCCGTCGTCCATTTTCCCAAGCCGAATGCGCAGGAGCGAGAAATCCTTTGGCAAAAATCCCTGCCTCAGAATCTGGAAAAAGAGGCGATGATCGATCTAGCAGCCCTGGCCAGAAACTATGAAATGACCGGGGCCTCGATTTTGAATGCCGTGCAATTTGCCAGCTTGAGGGCTTATGCGCGCGGTCAGGGCATGCTCACTGCCCCTGATCTGCTGGAAGGGATACGCAAGGAGTTCCTCAAGGAGGAAAAGTCCATCTGACCCTGCGAATCGGCGAAAAGCGCCGTCCGGTTTTTGTCATAATTTCTATAATTTAGCGAGGAATCATCGTTCCATCCTTTCCATGCTTCTTACTGTACTGTCCGGATTTCTTTTTGCACTTATGTTTGTCGCCTGGGGGCAGTATATGAAAGGGCCAATCAGCCGACTGTTTTTTCTTTTACCTCTGAGCCTCTTTGCCTATTTGGGAACCTATATTCCCATGGTCGCTCAAGGGGAAACACGGTTATGGCGGATGGAATGGATTCCCTCCATGGGCATCGGGCTCGACTTCTATCTCGACGGGCTATCGCTGTTTTTTGGCTTGCTGATCACCGGGATAGGCACTTTGATTTTTAGCTATGCTTCCGCCTACATGAAGGGGAATGAACAGGCGGATCGGTTCTTTGGCTATTTGAGCCTTTTTATGGGATCCATGCTGGGGCTGGTTTTTTCTGACAACCTGCTTTGCTTGTTCCTTTTCTGGGAACTAACTTCCATCAGCTCCTTTTTTCTCATCGGATTCAAGCATAAGGACGAGGCCTCGCGCAAAAGCGCATTACTGGCTTTAGCCATCACCGGGGGAGGGGGTTACCTGTTTATGGGCGGATGGGTGCTGCTGGGACAGACGGTCGGAACCTATTCGATTCAGGCAATGGTGGCTTCCCGGGACTTGGTTTTGGCCCACCCCCTTTATGGATTGGCGCTGATGGGCATTTTAGCGGGTGCTTTTACCAAGTCTGCCCAGTTCCCTTTTCATTTCTGGTTGCCTTCGGCGATGAAGGCACCGACTCCCGTCTCTGCCTATCTGCATTCTGCCACCATGGTCAAAGCGGGCATTTATTTGCTGGCTCGCCTCTTTCCCGTTCTGGGAGGGACGGCATGGTGGACGGGGGTCCTGGTTACGGTCGGGGGAATCACCATGATTTATGGGGCTTTTCATGCTTTGTTTCGTACGGATCTAAAAGGTGTTCTGGCCTACTCGACCATTTCTGCCCTGGGAGTTATGGTGTTCTTACTTGGGTGGGGTACGTCCGGCGCCCTGATGGCCGTCTCCCTGTTTATTCTGGTGCACGCCCTTTATAAGGCGGGACTTTTTATGGTGGCCGGGACCATAGACCATCGAACCGGGACCCGGGACATCACCCGTCTGGGTGGTTTGAGAACTGAAATGCGTCCTTTGGCCTGGGCGGGACTTTTGCTGGCATTGTCGAGCGCTGGTTTCCCATTCACTTTGGGTTTTTTAGGCAAGGAACTGATCTATGAGGCCAGTACCAGCCTTCAGGGGGCTGGAGTCTGGGTGGCGACGATTTTGGCAGTCGGCACCAATGTGTTTCTTCTTTACGCAGGGCTGATCGCCGGCGTTAAGCCTTTTGCGGGTAAGCGAAGGCTTCCCCCTCATATCCGAATTACCCCGCCCTCTTTAGCGCTTTGGCTGCCCGCTTTGCTATTGGCGGCCCTCGGTCTGCTCTTTGGTATTTTCCCCCAGTGGATCGACCGATCGCTTCTTTATCCCGTGGCCCGGTCCATGGATTCGGCGATCGCATGGACGCCCTTGGCCTTGTGGCATGGCTGGACGCCGGTCGTGCTCCTGAGCGGTCTGACTTTGATTTTGGGCGGAGTCCTTTACCTGGCTCTTAAACCCAAGTCTACCCATCTGGAGTGGCTGGGGAAAGGAGAGCCCTGGTCTCCGGCTACTCAATTGCGGAAACTTTATGCGCAAACATGGCGACTTGCCGATTTTTATACCAATACCTTGCACAGCGGCTATCTCCGGGACTACCTGTTTGGGATCATCCTATTCACGACGGCTCTCCTGGGTTTCTTGATTGGAGTGAAGGGGGACCTAAATATCAATTGGGCCAATATGTCTCCGATCAGCATGTATGAGTTGGTCGTTGTGGGCATATTGTTTGCAGCCATTTACGTAGTAACGACCACCCGGTCCCGTTTAACCGCGGTGGTCTCCATGAGCGTCCTGGGTTACTGTATATGTCTACTTTTCGTTTTCTATAGCGCGCCAGATCTTGCAATGACCCAGTTTACCATCGATACCCTGACGGTGGTTCTTTTTGTTTTGGTTCTATTCCGGCTGCCTCCTTTCCTTAATCTCGCCAACCCTAAGGTGAAAGTCCGCGACGGCGTGGTTTCTGTGCTTTTTGGAAGCGTGGTTTCCCTCATCGCCCTCGACGCGCTCGATGAGCCCATCACCAAGGAGGTCTCGAAATTTTATGGCGATTATTCCTATGTTATGGCGAAAGGAAAAAACGTGGTTAATGTGATCTTAGTCGATTTCCGGGGATTTGATACCATGTTTGAGATCACCGTGCTTTCGGTGGCAGCCATCGGGGTATTTAGCCTATTGAAGTTAAAACTTAAAACCAGTGAAAAAGAATAGCCTATGCGAAGTTTAGTATTGAGGACAGCCTCCAGTTATTTGCTGCCCATCCTTATCCTGTTTTCCATATTTCTGCTACTTCGGGGACATTATTATCCCGGTGGCGGATTCGTGGGAGGGCTGGTTGCCTCGATCGCTTTGGTACTGCATTCCTTCACCCATGGAACGGATGCAACCTTGAAGCTACTTCGATATCGTCCCATGGCCCTGATTCCGGCGGGGCTAGCCCTTGCCAGTTTCAGTATGATGGCTCCGCTATTCATAGGCCTTCCGGTGATGACCGGACTTTGGCTGGATCGAAGCATTCCAGTCATCGGGAGCATTGGCTCTTCCTTGTTTTTTGATATGGGCGTTTATTTGGTGGTGGTAGGCGTGGTTCTAACCATATTGTTCACCATTTCACAGTACAGCGATTAATATGGAGCTCGTTTTAACTTTACTCATTATGGGGCTCTATTCTTCAGGGATCTATATGATGCTGCGAAGAAGTATGGTTAAATTGCTGATTGGAATCATCCTGCTTGGCAACGGAGCCAACCTGTTGATTTTCATGCTGGGCAGAATTACCAAAGGCAAGCCTCCGGTAATTCCCGAGGACGCCCAGGTTTTCTTGGATATTTATGCCGATCCGGTGCCGCAGGCCCTGATCCTCACCGCGATTGTGATCAGCTTTGGCTTGCAATCTTTTGCCATCGTCTTATTAAAGCGCGTGTATCAGATTTTAGGTTCCGATGATCTTGATGACTTGAAAACGCCGGAGGAGGAAGACATATGATAGACAACTATATTGTAGCGCCGGTATTGATTCATCTGATCCTGGCCATCGTTACATTGATGCTCTGGCGGAAGGTGGCCGCCCAAAAGGTGGTTTCCGTCTTCGGCTCGTTTTTAGCCCTCCTGCTTTCACTTCGTCTTTTTTGGCGCGTGGAAAGCCAAGGCATTCAGGTCATGAATGCGGCAGGTTGGGAATCGCCTTTCGGTATTGTTCTGGTCGCCGACTTGCTGAGTAGCAGCCTGGTCTTGCTGACGGCCTTTGCCAGTTTAGCTGTGGCCGTGTTTTCCGTAGCCGGCATCGGTCGGGCACGTATACTTTTTGGTTATTTCCCCATCCTGCACTTTCTGATCATGGGTGTAAACGGCGCCTTTCTCACGGGCGATGTGTTTAACCTCTACGTGTTTTTTGAAGTGATCATCATTGCCTCTTTTGTGTTGATGACATTGGGTGGACGCAAACCCCAGCTGGAGGGAGGGGTGAAGTATATGTCGATGAATATCCTGGCTTCCATGATTTTCCTCACAGGGATCGGAATTCTGTATGGCATCACTGGATGTTTGAATCTCGCCGACTTATCGCGGACCATACCCGAGGTCGAAAACCAGAATCTGGTTGATATTACCGCCGTTTTCTTTCTGGTGGGTTTTGGGATCAAGTCTGCCATTTTCCCCTTGTATTTTTGGTTGCCGTCCTCCTACCATACGCCGCCTTCCGCCGTCGCGGCCGTATTCGGGGGCTTGCTCACCAAAGTGGGCGTTTACGCGATGTTTCGCATATTTTCCCTGGTTTTTGTTCCCGATACCTTCCTGCAGTCACTGCTCTTGACTTTAGCCGCCTTGACCATTATCACGGGGAGTTTTGGGGCTCTAATTAAATATAATATTCGCCGAATGTTTTCCTATTTGATCGTTTGTCATATAGGATTTATGCTCGCGGGCCTGGGTATGTTCAACGAACTCGCCCTCGCCGGGGCGGTTCTTTACTTATTCCATGATCTGATGGTCAAAACGAATCTGTTTCTCATTGCTGGGTTGATTCGTCAGCTAAGAGGGACCATGAATATGAATTTGTTGGGAGGCATTTATGAGCAGTATCCACGTATTTCGCTATTGATCGCCCTGGTGATCTTTTCGGTCATCGGGGTTCCGCCACTTTCCGGGTTTTGGCCAAAAATTCTTTTATTTGAAGGAGGGTTTGTCGGCGGAAACTTCCTGACCGTTTTTGTGATTATTCTGGGGAGCTTAGCTACGTTATGGGTTCTGGCAAAATTTTGGTCTAAGGTCATGTGGAAGGCGCCGCCGGAGGACTCTGCCCAGCTTGTCGATGAGTTTTCTCGCTTGACCAACTGGAAAAAATGGTCCTTGGTGGCACCCATCGCTATGCTGGCAGCGGTAAGTCTTTATATTGGTTTTGGAGCGGAGTACTTGGTTCAGATATCCAAGCTGGTGGCCGGGGAACTTTTAGATACTTCTGCTTACCT
>CAZYEZ010000044.1:0-13618 GCA_964646775.1 uncultured Chitinophagaceae bacterium
CTTCCATGATACTTTCGCCCATCTTGGGCATAACCAAATCTACCATTGCCATAAACCGCTTTTAATTTTTATATAATCGATTTGCTGCAAAAATAATCAAATGAACCTAATCAGCCAGCCTATTCTCCGGCAATTCTCCGTTCTATCGAAGCCCTGCCGAAATTCATCGGTTTACATCAACGCATCCCGATAATCTCGGCGCCGAATCAACTTCAAGTCCTGCAATATCCGGGCCTTCACATTCAAAGTGAAGTTGAAGTTCCGGTTTAACCCAAAAGGCACGGCGCTTAAACGCATCTCCCAGCAGTGCATATCCCGATAAATACTCAATTGCGTAATGGCTAATTGCTTGGTCGATAGATTATAGCCGCTGTATACCTCTACCTTCCAGCGTGGTGTAAGATTAAAGCTTCCATTTCCCCCTACAAAATGATCCAGAATCATGGTATCCTTTTTCAAGGCAGCCTGGTACTGCCTGCGCAAGTTAAGCGTGTAGGTGAAGTTGAGGTTCCAGGGCACATTAAAGTCGACAAAATCATCATAGCTGCCAAAATTAAGGGCCCTGCGTCCGCGGCTGCCTTCTCCTTCATCGCCTTCCTTGGGGCGAGACCGAAAACCGCCCCCAACGCTTAAGCTACCCTGGGTAAACCGGCCGATGCCCTGCTCCCAACCCAGCGTCTGATCAATCCGCCTTCCTTGCTCATAATCGAACATATAGGGGTCGAAACTGGCATTGGCAATCACCTTGAGGACTTCAAAAAGCTCCGTGGCAAAGCTCATCGTAATCGGCGTCCATTGGAAGGAGTCTGCACTTAGGTTATAGGCCGAACGAATTCGAAAATTGTCTATAATCCGGATATTTCGGGAGCCGGCCGTGTCTTTCTGGCTTCTCACCTTGATCTGCAGATTATTATCAATCCCAAAATCGATCAAAGAGCTATAGCGTCCCGCATTCCCCAATCCTGGTACGCCCAGGCCAATCGCGGAGGCGTAATCGAAGCTAGACAAATACTGGAGGGGTTGGCGGGGTCCCAGGTAGGTTTGGTAATAGTAATTAAATGGACTGGCGGCAAAATCTGGAGTATACACGAAGGATGCGCTGGGGTTAATTACATGCCGAATTCCCATCAGTTTACCCTTCTTGAACATCTTGATTCCATAAATCCGGGTGTTCAATCCGGCATTGGCGTTAAAATCCCGGGCGGTAAAAAAGCCGGTTTCTTTGACGGTGTCGATGCCTTCCCGATCCCGATTATAGAAGCGAAAGTTTCTTTGGGTCAGCCAGTACTCGTTATAATTCATCCCAAAATTGAGGTTGATAAAACGAAACAGGTTATAGGTGGCATTCACCGGTATCGCATGTTTCATACCGTTCATCATATCATCGGTAGAGATGGCGTCCAGCCTGAAACTACTGTCCTGGAATGTCAATCGATTGATGGCGTTCATCTGATAGGAAGCCGTAATCTTCTCATACCACCGGGTACCCATGCTGTTCTTCCCCTGAAAAGGATTGAACTGGGTAACGAACAGATTCATTTCGGGGAGGTTAATCTCAATTTCTCCCGTTTGGGTGTTCTGGCTATGCCTGGCTGCGACGGTAAGGGAAACCGGGGCATTCTGCCACTGCTTGGAGTAGGTAATGTTAGAGTTATACTGGTTCTGAAGAATGTTATTTACATCATAGGCATTATTCTGGTTGTAGCTCGATGTTCCAAAGATGACCGAGGCATTAAATCCGACCCCTGGCCTGGACTTCGGATCGGACCGATGCTGCCATTGCACCTGAAAGTCCTTTTGCACACGCCCATTCACCTCAAATTCATCGCCCATTTTATTATAGGCATAGGAAAAGGAAAGCCCTCCGGAGTAACGATAGCGATTCACGTAATTGCCCAAGCCGCTCAATCCCCAACTCCCTTTCGTAAAAAACTGCGTTTGCAACAATAAGTCGGCCTTTTCCCCCAAATGAAAATAATATCCACCGTTGATAAGACCCAGACCTCTGACCTCCTCTATCGTATAGGTAGGCAGCTTGAATCCAGATCGCTGGGTTTCCGAAATCGGAAACAACCCGAAGGGAAGAACCAAGGGGGTGGGCACCTGTTCAATCATGATATTTGCCGGTCCCGAGGCAATGACTTTATTGGGAACCACCTTGATCTTCTGGGCTCGGATTCCAAAGTGAGGGGTGTCCAGATCACAGGTCGTATAGATATTCCCGAGTCCATAAATAGACTGGTCCGGATTGCGTTTGACCTGTTCACTATGCACAAACCCCTCTCCATATTGAGTTCGAGCATTACGAACCAGGGCCCGCTTCGATTGAAAATGATATTTCATGGAGTCGAACCGGAAAGTTTCGGCCCCCTGACTAAAACTCGGATCATCGAGAGGCCGCCCTGAGCTATCGCGCAAAGGCATGGCCGTAACCAGATTTTCCTTTTGGACGAAAAGAATCCTTCCGGCTTTTAGATGCATATTCTGATATTGCACTTCCCCGTCCCCGTAGAGATAAAAGTTATCCTTGGCCATATCGAGAACGGCCGAGTCCACCGCTTTAGAATGGACCACCGATTCCAAGGCATCGGGGGAAAGGCGAATTCCCAGTCGCTGTTCGAGGCTGAGGGTATCCGCTCCTAGACTGTCTAATCCCGCCAGGGAATCTATAGCAAGCAATCGGTCTGCCTTTCCTAGGGAATCCATCGACGAGGAATCGGTAACTGAAGAGGGCGGGACGCTTCGGTGTTTGCCGGTAGGGACTTGCGCATGGCCTTTGGGAACCAAAAGAAATGATAAAATCACCGCGCCTATGAACCGAAGAACGCCATTCCTAAATATAAATAGAATAATTTTACCTTTCCGATTCATCGACAGCAACAAAAATAGCTATTTTAGTTGGCTAGAAAACGAAACCAAAGGCCCATTTAAGAATTCTCTATTGTCCGTTCTCAAGAAAAGCATGTATTCTCGTATCTTCCTTTTCCTATTTGCCTTCTGCCTGGCCCAATCAGCAGCCATTAGCCAAACCAAACCGACATTTAAAGTCGTCATTGACCCCGGACACGGGGGAAAAGACGTCGGCGCCAAAGGTCAGTTTTCCTATGAGAAAGACCTAAACCTGGCCGTATCATTAAGATTGGGCAAGTTAATCAAAGACAGTCTGCCTCAGCTTCAGGTGATTTATACAAGAACAACAGACATCTATCCGACCCTTCAGCAGCGGCACCAGATCGCCAATCAGGCCAATGCAGATTTATTTGTTTCCATTCACGTAAATGCCACGGCACCGAGAAGAGAGCGGGTGCGCACCGGCTACCGCACGGTCACCACAAAATCGGGAAAAAAAGTCCGCCGAGCCGTATACAAAACGGTATATCATAAGGACACGAAAGCCAGCGGGACGGAAACCTATGTGCTCGGGCTTCATCGAAACTCCCAGAAAGAGAGTGCAATCAGTGAGTTTGGGGAAATCGCTAAAGAAGCCGGACTACTCAATGAAAACGATCCGCAAACAGCCATTATCATCGCCCAGTATTCGCAGGCATACCTAAGCAGAAGTGTTTCCCTTGGGACGAAGATTCAGGCAGCTTTTGCCCGCCAGGGAAGAAATGACCTGGGGGTCAAGCAGATGGGGCTGGAAGTGCTGGCAGGCTCGGCCATGCCCGGCGTGCTGGTAGAAATCGGATTCATCAACAACCGGGAGGAGGAAGTCTACCTTAATTCCGATCAGGGGCAGAATGAGGTAGCCCAGGCTATTTTCGAAGGAATCCGTCAATATGTGTTAGAATCCATGCCCTAGGGCCTTCCTCATTCACCGAATAATTTTTTGATTCCCTTACCTACCTTGCTTTTTTATTTTTCTTTTTTATCTTTAAGCTTTGAAAATCCCCTATAACGAATGAAAGCCCGTATTAAACATATTTTCCTAGCTGCCGTGGGTACACTAGGCATTTTCTTTTTTACTACCCTGCAGTCTTGCACTGAGGACAAATGTAAATCCATTGTCTGCGCCTATGGTGGCGTATGTAAGGAAGGAACCTGTATCTGCCCCGCAGGCTATGAAGGCGCCCAATGTGAAACGATCACCAGACAAAGGTATCAGGGGGTATGGATTGTTGAAGAAGAAGGGACCAATTCCATGCCGGCACGCTATGAGGTAAACATCAGTTATGGGGCCACCATGACCGATATCCTCATCACCAACTTCTACAACAAAATTCAGGTGCCCGTAGAAGCTCGGATCAAGGGCGACACCATGTTTATTCATTCCCAAGTTCGGGACGGCTATAAGATTAATGGAATCGGCATTCTCGGCAAAAGCCTCTATTATGGTGAGAATGGGGTCATGAACGTGCGCTATACCATTGAAGCGCCCGATGGAACCGTCGACGATTATGGATTGAACGGTGGACACGTTTCCATCTGGAATCACTAGTCGAACCCGCACCACCTAAGACTTCCCACGGGAAAGCATGCATCAGGCCTGTTTTCCCGTTTTTTATTTCCGTCTCCCCAAAACAAATCTCCTCAAAAGAAATCATGCCCTATCGATTGACCGCGGCTTCCTCCGGCTTACTGTAAAAGATCGGTGACCGCAATGCCGAAGAAATGCGCAAGGCAGCGATCCACGCATCGCTCCATACATCTCCCCATCCAGCGCTTCATCTCTTCGACCTCATCGGCCCCATACCCATGGTCGACCAACCCCTGGTAGAATCGAAAAGCTAGAAGCTTGCCGCTCGCGCCTTCCGTTTTTTATGGTTGGATCTTGTTGGTTGGATCTTGTTGGATGGATCTTGTTGGATGGATCTTGCCTGGATCTTGGACAGGTCTTGGATGCCGGAGAAGCCGACGGTGTTTTGAGAATGGCCAACCCTCCTTGCCCCAAGCTCCAGAACCTGGCTTTGGTCTGGGGTAGATATAGCAGACCCGAACGCATCGATTCATCGATGCGTCTTATCTAGGCGCCGCTTTAGTCTTCGCTTCCAGCTTCTTGGACTTACGACGACGATTATGGAGGGTTAGGAAGAAGCCTAAAGTCATCACGACGATTCCCAGCCAGAGCACATTAATATAAGGGAAGATCAATGCCTTCATAACGATATAGTCGTCCTTGGGATCCAGCTGTTTAATCATCAGCTCGGCAGCTTGCTCATCGGGAAGGATCCGAGAAAGACGCGTGTAGAGTTTTAGGCTAGAAAGCGTGTCTTCAATCTCATATTGATAACCGCCCCGAATAAAGTATACCGGCTCGAGCATATCCAACTCTCCCTGGAGGGTAAAAGCTCGCAACTTGGCGGTCACTGCGATGTCTTCGGGCATGGGTATGTAGGCCGGATGGTCCACCTTCGTCTCAAAACCTTCAAAAACCAGATAGGCATTGTTCAAGTATACCGTATCCCCTTGCTTCACCTTATGGGTTTGGTAGGTCGTCGTATCGGTTCGCTTTTCCGGATTAATCACCGAAGTGACGTAAGTGAACACATCCTTGGTCAGGTAATGCTTGGAATCCGGATTCGCGCTCAACCCTTCCTGGCCCTTGGGGTTCACAAAAGCCTCAGGATAAAGCATAAAGGTTTCTTTCAGTTCTCCCGTTTTCAAATCCCGGCGCTCGTAATGAACTTTATAGAACGTACGCGGATCATTCTCCGGTATCGAATCACCCATATAGGTAACTAAGTAGTCGCCCATCACCACCGGGGTGTTAATGAACAGTAATACGTTCTCACTACTCTCTCTGGCATTTTCCATGGGATCCTCTCGACCAAAGTCAATCAGTATACCCAAGGTATTGATGGAGATTACCTCCTTATTATAAGAAGAGAGCAATATTCCCATGAGCACAAGCCCAAATCCGAGGTGCGAGATGGCAGGCCCCAGTTTAGATAGCTGGGCCTTTTGCACCCGAATGGCATAATAAATCATGGCCACGATGGTATAGCTGGCGCCGAAGAGAAGCAGCAGATACTGGATACCGGAAATTTTCTGACCAATGGCGATGCAAATGGTCATTAAAAGCGCGATGGCTCCCGTAATCCCCAGTCGCTTCCCCACGGTTCGCATATCCGACTTTTTGAACCGCAGAAACAGAACGGTCGCCGTCATGATTGAGACAATAATGGCCACCCAAATCTGAATGTCGTTGTAATGCGAAATCGGATCCACGGGAGGCGCAATGTCCTTTCCGGTAATCATTTTCGCTAAAGGCGCCCAGACCGGTATCGACGTGCTGATAATGATCTGCATGCTCGAGAGAAAGAGGACGAAGGATCCGATAAACATCCAAAATTCCCTGGAGCTCACTTCCTCTTCCTTCTTGACCCGTGGCAGTTCCTTCCAACGATAGATCAGCAGCCCCAGGGAGGCGATCAACAGAAGGGCGATAACAAAAATCAGATGCCAATAAAGAAAGTTCCCCTCTCCCGTAAACGAGTGCACCGAGGTATCCCCTAATATCCCAGTCCGGGTCAGGAAGGTAGAATACCAGATAAACAGATAAGAGGCAATCAGCAGAAGGAGGGTAGCAATCAAAGAGCGACCCGTCGCTTTATAGACCACCAACATATGAATGCCAGCCACCAGCAGCAACCAAGGTACCAGCGAAGCGTTCTCTACGGGATCCCATGCCCAGTAACCCCCGAAAGTCAGGGATTCATAAGCCCAAGCACCGCCCATCATAATACCCAGTCCTAAGGTTGCTCCCGCAAAAAGGCTCCAATGCAAAGTGGGCTGAACAAAGCGCTTATAATCTCCCTGCCATAGGGCAGCCAAAACATAGGCGAACGGAATCAGGGCCGCACTAAAGCCCAGAAACAGGACCGGAGGATGGATCACCATCCAGTAGTTCTGTAATAGAATATTCAAGCCATTGCCGTCCCCAATCAGCTCAAGATAATTGGGCTGCATAAATACCGGTGCCCCCGCCATTTCATCGCGAAGCAGGGAGAACGGAGTGGTGCCGATCCGAATATCCTCGCCTAAATAAACACCCAGAATCATGCTCACCAGCAATGCCTGAATCACCGCGATCACGGTCATCACCCGACTTTCCTTGGCTTTGGCACTAAATAACACCACCAAGCCTAGGATCGCATGCCATATGGTCCAGAGGAGAAAACTTCCCTCCTGCCCTTCCCAGAAACAGGAAAGGAGATACTTCATGGGAAGGCTTAAATCCGAGTGCCGCCAAACATAGTGATACTCAAAGTAATGATTGGCGATGATGTAATAGAGAAATGAAAAAACGGCAAATACAGAGAAGCAGTGGAGGAAAAACCCTGCCCTCCCTAATTTATGCCAGGTGCCCGAGAGGGCCAGATCCTTCCCTTCAGACTGGGCCGACCAAAAATAACTCAGGGCGGAAAACAGCGCGGACACGAGCCCCAGTACCACAAAAAAATGTCCAAGTTTCCCCCAAATCAGGTGTTCCCCTATATACTGTATTTCCAAATCGAGTTGCTGTTATGCGCCGTGATTAAATGCTTGAATACTCTCCTGTCCCAATGGCCACCTGTTCATCCTGATACTTGGATGGGCATTTCATCTGAATCTTATTGCAGCGAAAATCATCGCCGTCCATATAGCCGGTCATCACCACTTGCTCAGAACGCTCAATATCCGTAGGCTTCGCTCCACTAAAAACCACCTTTCGGACCTCTCCTGATTTATCCTCTACATAGAACACAAATCGATTGGGGTCTTTAAGTGGATCATACTCCATGGGCTTTCCGGGAGCCAACACCCCAATGATATGATATTCCTGGCCGGGACGTTTCGAAGCAGACTGGAAAGTCTCGTAGGTACTAAAGTCCGCGAACATGGTAACGATTACCCCAATCGAGGCCGCAACCAGTAAAAGAAGCACAATATGAATTTTCTTCATAAGTACAGGATTTTTATTGCTAAAATTCCCTGCAAAGTTAGGCCTAAAACGCCAATAATCGCGCAATCAAATTCTTTGTAAAGCGCATATGTAAGCCCTTTTATCCCTTTTCCTTCTCCCCTGGCCCATCGCAAAAAACAGAGAATGTTCTACATTTGAGCTTTTGCCTACAAAAGACCCATAAAGTGATCAACGGATTCGACCCAAATGCCCCCGGATTAAAAAGCCATAACATCTTCGGCTTGCCTTTTTCAGAGCAGGACGCACGACTGGTTCTGCTGCCCGTTCCCTGGGAAGTTACCACTTCTTATCGGGGTGGAACGGCTCAGGGGCCGCAGCGTATTTTTGAGTCCTCCTATCAAGTGGATCTCTATGATGCAGATTTCGTGGATGGCTGGAAGCAGGGATTCTACATGCGGCCCATCAGCGAATACTGGGAAAAGAAAAGTGCAGCGCTTAAGCAGGATGCCGAGGCGGTCATAGAAGCCTTAATCGAAGGAAAAACCTTGGATGGGCCCTTGCTGGAGCAGCGCGATCGGGTCAACCAGGGTTCCTTAGCCCTCAACCAATGGGTTTACGAGCAGTCCCGGGAAATTTTGGACGCCGGGAAAGCCATCGGCCTGATCGGGGGCGACCATAGTACACCGCTGGGTCTAATCAAGGCCTTAGCTGAAAAACACGATCATTTTGGGGTCCTACAAATTGATGCCCACGCAGACTTGCGCAAAGCTTATGAAGGCTTCCCTTACTCCCATGCCTCGATTATGTATAATGTCCTAGAGGAAATCCCCCAGGTTGAAAAGCTGGTTCAGGTGGGGATTCGGGATTATTGCGACGAAGAAATAGTCATGATTCGTCAGAATCCGGATCGGATCACCAGCTTTTTCGATGCAGATCTCAAAAACCTGAGCTACGAAGGAAGAACCTGGAGGTCAATCTGCGATCAGATCGTCGACGAGTTGCCCGATAAAGTCTATCTCAGCTTCGATATCGATGGACTCGATCCCAAACTTTGCCCCCATACCGGCACCCCGGTCCCCGGCGGCCTGGAACTTGCCCAGGTGTTCTACCTTTTTATGCGCATGAAAGAGGCGGGGAAAACATGGATTGGCTTCGATCTCAATGAAGTATCCACAGGGAACCAGCAGGAAGAAACCATAGATAGCCAGGTGGGCGCCCGGTTGCTGTACAAGCTCTGTCATCATGTCCTTCATCTCTAGTCAAGATTCTTGGTTCCGAGCTTCGCCCCATTATCTTTAAGGTCATTTTAAGGTCATGGAATCAACCCCTGAGGTCTACGACAAGAAAAAGCAGCATGCCTGGGCCATGTATGATTGGGCCAATTCAGCTTATAATCTGGTGATCACCACCACGATTTTCCCCGCTTATTATATTGCATCGACCCGAACCCAATATTCCGAAACGTCCTATTCAGACCAGGTTCAATTCTTAGGCGTATCGATGACCAACACGGTCCTCTATGATTATGCCCTTGCTTTTGCTTACCTGATCATCGCCTTCCTTTCTCCGCTACTGTCCTCCATTGCAGATATAAAAGGAAACAAGAAGCGGTTCCTGCGTTTCTTTTCCTATCTAGGTGCATTGGCATGCATGGGGTTATACTTTTATACGCCCGCAAGGCTGGAATGGGGGTTAGCATGTTTTGTTATCGCCGCCATCGGCTACTGCGGGAGCCTGGTCTTTTACAATGCCTATCTGCCTGAGATCGCCGCACCCCATCAAAGGAATGCGCTCAGCGCCAAAGGCTATGCCCTGGGCTATATAGGGAGCGTATTGCTTCAGCTGGTTTGTTTTATTCTGGTCCTCCAACCCCAGTGGTTCGGCATTCAGGACCCGAGCCTTCCCGCCCGCCTCTCCTTCCTTTTGGTCGGAATATGGTGGTTGGGTTTCGCACAGATTCCCCTGCGGCGGTTGCCGTCCGGAAAGCCGTTGATCGAAAAATCCCGGTTCTCCCTGCTCACCCATGGATTTCGGGAAATCCAGGCGGTGGCAAAGCAATTGCGATCCCTGCCCACCATGCGCCGATTTCTAGCGGCCTTCTTCTTTTATAGCATGGGTGTGCAAACCGTAATGCTGGCGGCCACGCTTTTTGGAAGCAGGGAAATCGGCATGGAAACCCAGGAGCTCATTTTGATCATCCTAATTATTCAGCTGGTCGCCATTCTGGGTGCCTGGCTGATCGCCCGCATGGCCCAAGCCTGGGGGAACATCCCCGTTCTAACCGGGGTCGTGGGCGTATGGATTCTCATTTGCCTTTGGGCATACTTCCTGCAAACCAAAGAAGCGTTTTATGCCATTGCGGTTGTGGTCGGCTTGGTCATGGGTGGTATTCAGTCCCTGAGTCGCGCTACCTTTTCCATCCTGATGCCCCCCACTCGGGATACGGCATCATTTTTTAGCTTTTACGACGTATGCGAGAAGCTGTCCATCGTGCTCGGCATGTTCTCCTTTGGATTGATCGAATCGATCACCGGGTCCATGCGTCAGTCCATCATCGCCTTAACCTGTTATTTTGTCGTCGGTGGCCTGTTTTTGTATATTGCCATGAAAAGGCGTGGCCAATCGCCAAGACTCCTAAAACTCTAAACTGAATGAAACTCTTTTCCATCGACGCAGGTAATTTTATGTTAGACGGAGGCGCCATGCATGGCGTCGTCCCCAAATCGCTGTGGCAGCATCTCAACCCGGCCAACGAAAACAATCTATGCACCTGGGCCATGCGCTGTATGCTGATCGAACACGGAAACTACCGGATTCTTATAGATACCGGCATGGGGGACAAACAGGATGACAAATTCTTTGGCCACTATCATCCCCATGGTGCGACCCTTTTGGACTCGCTGGCCCATCAAGGCTATAGCCCTGAGGACATCACCGATGTATTCTTGACCCATCTGCACTTCGACCATGTGGGCGGGGCCCTGATCCGCGAGGGCGAAGCCATCGTCCCGACTTTCCCCAAAGCCCAGTACTGGTCGCATCTCGAACATTGGAAGGCAGCCGTCCAGCCCAATGCGCGGGAGCGGGCCTCCTTTCTCCCCGAAAACATCCTACCCCTCGAAGAAGGACAGCGTCTGAAATTCGTAGAGACCAAGGCGGGAGAAACCTGGATAGATGGAATATCTGTACTTTTTGTACAGGGCCACACGGAAGCCATGATGCTTCCTTTGATTGAATATCGAAATCGCCGCATTCTATACTGCGCAGACCTGATCCCCAGTCTGGCCCATATTCCCCTTGCCTGGGTCATGGCCTACGATATGCGTCCCTTAGAAACACTGAAAGAAAAAGCCGAGATTTTGGAGCAAGCCGTAGAAGAAGACTGGATCCTATTCTTTGAACATGACCCCAAGGTAGAATGCGCCTTGCTGCACCGCGATAAGAAAGGAAGAGTTCGCGCCAAAAAAACCTTCGCCCTATCGGAAATCGACCAGATGATCTAAATGATCTAGATGATCAAGGTAAGCTAGATAATCTAGGCTTTCGCAATTAAGATCTTAGCTTCCTTGCCGCAAGCTATTACAAGACCATGACAATTCACGCGTTGGATATAGGCATGGGTTCCTTAGTTTTGCGCCTGAAATTAACGATCTTTTTCTATGCGACAATCCTTTCTATTAGCCGCTCTGGCTATGTTCTCCCTCCATTCCATCCAAAGCCAGGCTCAGTTCGTAGCAGACCCGGTTGATGAGTCCCTGGTCTATTCCGATGAAAAACACTTCACCAACGTCCGTCAATTGACCTTTGGTGGCGATAATGCAGAAGCCTACTTTAGCTTTGATGGCAAAGCCCTGGTATTCCAGCGCACGCATAAGGAAGAGGGGCCATTCTGCGACCAGATCTATGTTGGAGATATTCCGGAAAATGCCGACGAAGCCTTCCGCTACCAACTCGTCAGCACAGGAACAGGAAGAACCACTTGTGCTTACTTCATGCCCTCGGGAAAAGAAGTGCTTTATGCATCCACCCACCTAGGGGGGAAAGACTGCCCTCCGGTTCCGGACAGAGAAAAATTCAAAAAGTATATCTGGCCCATCTACCCCAGCTATGACTTATTCATTTCAGATCTGGAAGGGAATGTCGTGCGTCAACTCACCGATGAGCCGGGTTATGATGCCGAAGCAACCATATCCCCTCAGGGCGATAAAATCATTTTCACCTCCATGCGGAATGGCGACCTCGATCTCTATGTGATGGACATCGATGGCAAGAATCTGGTTCAGATCACTGACGAACTCGGTTATGACGGCGGCGCCTGGTTCTCTCCAGACGGCAAGCAAATCGTTTGGCGTGCCTCCCGTCCCAAAACGGAAGAAGAAAAGAAGGAGTACCGCGATCTGCTAAGTCAGGGATTGGTGGCTCCCACGCAAATGGAAGTCTTTGTCGCCAATGCGGACGGTTCGAATGTTCGTCAGGTGACCAACCTCGGTCAAGCCAACTGGGCCCCCAACTTTACACCGGACGGGAAGCGGATTATTTTCTCCTCCAACCACGAATATGAAAGAGGGTTCCCATTCAACATGTATTTGATCAATCTCGATGGAACTGGATTGAAAAAGATTTCTCATGACGGCGGCTTTGATGCCTTCCCCATGTTCTCTCCCGATGGGAAACGCCTCCTTTTTAGCTCCAACCGAAACAATGGCGGCACCCACGATACCAATGTATTTATTTGCGACTGGGTTGAATAGCCGGTTTTATTTGACGCTTTAATGCTGGATGGGGCAGTCGTTCTAAAAGCGCTGCCCCATTTTTTTGCTCTCCTCGGCTTCTTCTTTCGGCTAATAGATCAGGAACTCCACGCGGCGATCCCGAGCCAAATTGCTGACCAGGGCATCATGGGCTTTGGTGGAGGCGCGCACCCGCCAAGTAAACACAAAACCCTGATCTCGAATTTCGGTTTTCACTTCCAACACTTTGATTCGCTCTGCCGGGCGCAGGGAGTCAAGAAAAGCATGAGCGGTCAGTTCCCCGCGTTGTACGCCCACCTGGTAGCTTCGAATGTCAAAATATCTTTCCACCAGATTTCCCAGCTTGTTGAGGATAACCAAAATCACCCAGACAATCGCCGTAGCCAATAAGGCCAACTCATAATCACCCATCCCCACGGCCATCCCAATCGCTCCTGATACCCAAACCGTAGCGGCAGTGGTTAGACCGGTGACCCGAAGCTCTTCGCGAAAAATGATGCCGGCCCCATTAAAACCGATGCCGGTTAGAATGTTCGAAGCAATCCGCGTGAGGTCACTTCGATGATAAGGATCTTGAAGTGCCAGCTCCATCGATATAATAGTAAACAGGCAAGATCCAATCGATACCAGCATCAGCGTCCGGAACCCTGCCGATTTCCCTTTCCATTCCCGTTCCAATCCTAAAACTGCACCAAAAGCCGCCGCCAGCAGCAATTTTGTTAACCCCTCGGTTAACCAATCCATTGTGTCCATGGGAATAAATTCGTTTATAACAAGATCTGTTTTCCAAATATACAAAAATCAGGCCCTGCGGATCCTTTGAATCCAAGTCATGGACGGGTTTTCACCTTTGGTGGGGATGGGGCCAACCCCATGATCCAGCACCGGCCAAAGCAAGGATCCTGGCGGCAAAAACCGCCGATTCCCAATAACATTTCCTCAAATTTTGATTATCCCATAGGCATACGTTAATTTAGCAAGCCTTAATATCTCAATTTCAATGATCGACATTACTGTCCCT
>CAZYEZ010000044.1:13628-14362 GCA_964646775.1 uncultured Chitinophagaceae bacterium
CTGTAGGGGAATCCATTAACGAAGTGACCCTGGTAAGTTGGCTTAAAGAAGATGGCCAATGGGTGGAAAGAGATGAAATTCTCTGTGAGCTGGAAAGCGAGAAAGCAACTTTCGAGCTCAATGCGGAAAAAGCAGGAATCCTGCATATCGTCGCCCCCGAGGGGTCTGATCTTCAAATCGGAGACTTGGCCTGTCGCATTGATGACCAAGCCGCGCGACCTGAAGGGCAGGAAGCCCCAGCGCCTAGCCAGGAAAAGAAAAAAGAAGAAAAACCAGCCAGCTCAGAGGCATCGCCCGCTAAAAGCGATGGTTCAAAGGGGAGCGCCACCAAGGCCAGCCCGGTTGCCCGAGAGATCATGGCAGATAAAAAACTGGATCCAAGTCAGGTGAAAGGAACTGGACACGGAGGGAAAGTTCTAAAACAGGACGTCTTGGCTGCGCTTGCCGCGCCGGGCCGGAAATCCGGGCCGGAGGCTTTCAGCAGAGAAGAGAAAACAGAGAAAATGTCCAGCCTGCGCCGCACCATTTCCCGGAGGCTGGTGGAAGCCAAAAACACGTCGGCCATGCTTACCACCTTCAACGAGGTGGACATGTCGGCCATCATGGCCATCCGCAAGCAATACAAGGAAACTTTTAAAGAAACCCATCAGATTAATTTGGGTTTCATGTCATTCTTCGCCAAAGCCTGCTGTCATGCTTTGCTGGAATGGCCCGCCGTCAATGCTTATTTAGAC
>CAZYEZ010000045.1:0-14348 GCA_964646775.1 uncultured Chitinophagaceae bacterium
GCAAATTTCTAATTTCGTTTATGTTTATTTCTTTCGCTCCCCAGTTCCTGCAGGCTTCTCAGCCCAGCGCCATGCCCCAACTTTTTATCATGCTCGGTATGGTTGCCGTGATGTACTTTTTCATGATTCGCCCCCAAACCAAAAGGGCCAAAGAACAAAAGAAGTTTGTGGAGTCCATCACCACCCAAGAGAAAGTCGTGACCTCCTCTGGAATCCATGGAACCATTACCCGGGTTCATGATGATGGGACCTTGCAAATCGAAATCGCACGCGGTGTATTTGTCGTGGTGGAGCGCTCTGCCGTCTCCATGGAACTGACCCTGGCTCACCGCAAGCGCACCGGCGAGGCGGCCGCCTAAGCGGCTCCCCCAGCTTGCACACCCTTCTCCTATGCTGAAGATTGGTATTACGGGCGGCATCGGATCAGGTAAAACCACGGTTTGCAGGATTTTTCAGTCCCTAGGCATCCCTGTGCTTTATGCCGATGAAGTCAACGCCATCCTGCTCGAAGAGGACGCATGGCTGAAGGCACGTATTGTCGCCGCTTTCGGCGAGGCCGTGCTCGATGACCAGGGAAAGATAAGCCGCAAGAAACTGGGAGCGCGCGTATTTGCCAAGCCCGAGGAGTTAAAGCAGCTGGAATCATGGATCCACCCTCGGGTGATTCGATATAGCCAAGACTGGTTCTCTCGGCAGCAGGCTCCCTATGCCATGAAGGAAGCGGCCCTGTTCTTCGAAGCAGGAACGGCGGCCGATATGGATCTGATGGTGGGCATCCGGGCTCCACAACGCCTCCGGCTGCAACGAACTCAGGCCAGAGACGGGGTGACGGAAGAAACCGTAAGGCACCGCATGGCCCAACAGATGGATGAAGATGAAAAACTGCGCCGCTGTGACCTGGTGCTCATCAATGATGGCAGCCGGGCGCTGATTCCTCAAGTCCTCGAACTGGATGCGCTTTGGCGAGCCTCCTGCTCCGCTTCTGCTTCTTCGGCTTCGTCTGCTTCTTCGACTTCGTCTTCGCCCGAATCGGAAGACTCCAGGTCCTGAGGCTTTCTAAAAAAATGGAGTCCGAGCAGGCTGATTAAAAAGGTGAGCCCAGCGGCAAGCACTGCCAAGACCGTGCCGCCCAGCAAAAAAGCCATTCCCTCCTGCTTGACTTCTTCCAAGCGGATATCCCGCCAATCGAGGGTCCAGGGAGGCAGCGAGAGAAGCCGGCGCCCCAACCATAGACTGGCCACCCAAATAATGGGTGGGAATATGGATATATTGGCGGCCAGAATAAATAACATTTTATTGAGTCGAAACAGGATGGCCAGGGGAATGCCCACCGCCAGCTGGAAGCCCCAGATAGGTAATATGCCCATAAAAACGCCAAAGCTCAAAGAGCTGGCTTTTTTAAGATTCGACTCCTGAGGATGCACAAAAATTAAACGGCGTAGCTTTTTCCAGCCACCCGGCTGAAACAGAGATCGAAGAAGACGTCGGGGATGAACCCAGAACAGAGCGACCATGACCAGGACGCTATTAAGGACGCTGATTCGGCCAAAGTCCTGCCAAGGCCTAAAATGGCTAACCCGCTCTTGCGGGTGGGGATAGTAGACATCGATGGGCACGGGTAGGACGGGTACCCCAGCCCAGGCAGCTCGAACCAAAACCTCCACCTCAAACTCAAACTTCCGGCCCCAGAATCGCTTGGTCGCCAGCGGCGCTAATGGATACAGCCGATAGCCCGTCTGCGTATCCGGAAGCCGCAATCCCGTATTTACATAGAACCAGAAATTAGAAAACCGGTTTCCAAATTGAGAGCGGCTGGGAACATGTTCCTTATACAGGTTCCGGGATCCCAAAAGCAGGGCTTCGGGTTCCATTTCATGGGCCTCTAGAAAAACTTCCAGGTCTCGAGCTTTATGCTGACCATCGCTATCCATGGTAATCACCGCCTTGTAACCCATGGCATAAGCTTTCTGAAACCCCGCCCTTAAGGCTGCCCCTTTGCCTTGATTGGACTCAAAATGGATCACGGACAGAAAGGGAAACTCGGATAAAATGGCCCGGGTCTCATCCGTAGACCCATCATTGACCACCCAGATTTGCCGGGTGTATGCTGCCGTCTCTTCAATCACCTCCTTCAAGGTGGAGGCATTATTATAGGTGGCGATGAGCACCAGTAGGCCCCGCGCGCGGAACGAGGCCTCTAATCGAGGCATACCGCCCCCGGCATCCGGGGCTGGAATGATGGCTTGCGGTTCTTGATTCAAAGCTTGGATTGTTTTTTTTCGATACCCCTTCGCTGGGAGAGCCGGGGTATCTCCTGATCGAGGGCCCGTTGGTAGAATCGCTGGGCGGCTTCATTCCAGCCCTGACGCGCTGCAAAATCACCGGCTAGTTCATAGGTCTCATAATAATGAGGATTTAGGCTTAGCCACTGACTGGTATCGACCGAACCCCCTTTAAGCAAGACCTGGCGCATCTTGCGGTAGGCCTGATATCGGTCATAGGCGGGGGTCTGCAGGAATGGATCGGCAGGCAGTAGACGAAGGGAGTCATAAAGCGGAACCCCTGGTTTGGGCATGCCCCCATTTAAGACTTCATGGAGATCATAACATAGAAAAGCGCCCATTTGCCAGGGGTCCGTACTGATCCAAAACCGCCCGCTATCGGGCTGAAAAATAATGGCATGGTGGGCAATAAACTGGTTAATGGCCTTTTCATTTCCCATCCCGATGGAGGCGCCGCCTATCCCCTGCTTGTCCCGAAGTATCTTGGCTACAGCGCCGGGATCCATCGGTATCTGGGCATCCACCAGTTCCGAAAGGCGCTGATACCGATAAGCACTGGCCCCTTCGAGTAATTCATCCTTGTTGTTTTCTTTTTCGGCTAAAGCGGTGGCCTGATAAAAATTCGTGCATTGAATCCGACCCGAGCTGCCTTGATAAAGGGCCATGGTGTCTGGCGTCTTTTCGACAACCCAGGCCTTCCCGTCTTTGGCGCTTCCGATCAAAAAGGACTCAGAAACAAAAACCGGGCGCTTGGCCAGAATGGCTTGGGCTTCTTCCAAATTCGAAGCAAACTGCAGGATCTCGCGGGCAACCAGCGAAACGGGGGTTCGCGCTTTCCAGGCCAGAGATCCCGGGGCCGCATTGATGGTGACGGTCAATCCTTGATCATTCATTCCCGAAACCACGCCGACGAACCCTCCCCAACATACCGAAACGTATCCATAGCCGGAATCGGGTTTGACAAAAGCAAGAATTTTTTGCTCCGCAAAGGCGTCCCCTACCCAAAAGTCAAAATTTCGACCTAAGAGCAGGCTGCCATCCTCCGTATACCGATCCCAAACCCCAAACGAGGTACAGCCGACCAGCATCATATTTTGCAAGGCATGGCCGATATCATGGGCCGCATGATAGTTCAGGAGCCGAGCATAAGGCTTGCCAATCCAGTTGAACTCCGGGGAAGCAAATTGAGAAACCCCATAAATTTCCTGCCTCAGGGGTGCCCTCACGTAGTCTTCCAGATCCCGGTTCATGAAACCGATCAGGTATTTGAGTAGAAAAAGGTAACGATCGGAAGGAATCATCACCCGAATCTGATCCGTGAAGGCTTTCTCCTGGATTTCGATTAATTCCTGGGTTAAAGCACCGTTGGCGATTCCGCGCTGGTAAGGCGACCCTTCGACATAGAGTTCATGAACTCCATATGCATTCTTCCGGACCCAATTGGGGCCCAGGCGATAATGATGAGGAGCCAGCGAATCGCGGGCAGGCAGGGTGATTTCGGGGGAGCTGACGGGCATCTTCAATTCATGGATGGCTCCATAGTAATAAAGGAGGGCCACGAAAGCCAAAAGGACGACCATGATGCCTCCGATTCCCCATCCGATTCCCCTTAGAAGGCGTCGCATGAGCTCAAAGGTACAGGTTTTTGCTTTCTAGAAGACCGGCTAGAAGACCGGCGAATCAACCCCGCCATGGCCCGGAAATTGAACTAACTTTGATGCGAAATCGCGAAGGCTTATGCATATGTTACTCACCCATATCCGGGAATTATTCCAAATCGAGACCGGCAGTGAAAGAAAACAGCGGGTTGCAGGGAAGTCCATGGCGGTTCTTCCCTCTTTAAAGGACGCCTGGCTCTATATTGAAGATGGGCGGATTCACAGTTTTGGGCCCATGTCCGACCCCCCTTTGGCCGCCGCCCTGGGCGATCAGATCAACATGGAGGGAAGGCTGGTTCTCCCCGCCTGGGTGGACTCCCATACGCACTTGGTATTTGCAGCATCCCGCGAAACTGAATTCGAAAATCGGATTCGCGGCTTAAGTTATGAAGAGATTGCAAAGCAGGGAGGCGGCATTCTGAATTCGGCGCGCCAGCTGGCCGAAACCTCCGAAGAGGAGCTCTACGATTTGGCCTGGCAGCGTTTAGAGAAGATTACGGCCACCGGTACGGGAAGCCTGGAGATCAAGTCGGGTTATGGACTCAGCTTGGAGGCCGAGCTTAAAATGCTCCGCGTTATCCGAAGGCTTAAGGAAAGCTCAGGACGAATCATCAAAGCCAGCTTTTTGGCCGCCCACGCCTTCCCCGCTGCCTATAAAAATGACCACCAGGGATATATAAAATTGATCATCGAGGAAATGCTGCCTCGGGTTGCCGAGGAAGGGCTCGCCGATTATATGGACGTCTTCTGCGAGCAGGGATTTTTCTCCGTAGATCAAACCCGCCAGCTGCTGGAAGCTGGATGGAAATATGGCTTGAAGCCGAAAATTCATGCCAATCAGCTGCACCATTCCGGAGGGGTAGAAATCGGCGTCGAAATGGGGGCGGTAAGCGTCGACCATCTGGAGCATGTGGGGCCTAAAGAGATCGAGGCCCTGCAGTCTTCCCAAACCATACCTACGATTTTGCCCGGGGCGGCGTTTTTTCTAGGACTCGCGTATCCGCCTGCCCGGGCCATGATGGATGCGGGGCTTCCGCTTGCTTTGGCCTCCGACTACAATCCTGGTTCCTGCCCCAGTGGGAATATCCCTCAAATGCTGACCCTGGCGTGCACGCAGCAGCGAATGCTTCCCGCCGAGGCCGTCAATGCCGCTACGCTGAACGGCGCCGCCGCCTTGGAAATTCAGGATGAGGTGGGTTCGATCGCCCCAGGGAAACGGGCGGATTTGATAATTACCCATCCCATGCCCTCCCTGGCTTATATCCCCTATGATTATGGGAACAATCCGGTAGATCGAATGATCCTGGGCGGGAAATGGGTCTAGGGGGCCCCTCCCCTGGTTCTTGGGGCCCGGGGAACAAATTTTCCATTTTGCCGTTTATGTTTAGTTTTGCAGCCTGAACTAAAGCATATTTATGGCGACAACAGCAGACATTCGCAACGGACTCATTCTTAAACTCGACGGCAATCTGTACACGGTCATCGAATTTGGGCAGAACAAAACCGCAAGGGCGGCCGCCAAAGTCTGGGCAAAGATGAAGGGCGTAGACAATAACCGAACCATCGAGCATACCTGGAATTCCGGGGATACCATTTACCCGGTCCGGGTCGAACGCAGGCCCTACCAATTCCTTTATAAGGACGACAGCGGATTCAACCTTATGGACACCAACAGCTTTGAGCAAATCGTTTTTCCTGAATCCCAAATAGAAAGGCCCGAGCTTTTTAAAGATGGGCAGGAATGCTTTGTCCTCGTCAATACCGAAACCGAACTCCCCATGTCGGTGGAGCTGCCGCCGAATGTGGTTTTGCAGGTTACTTACACAGAACCAGGAATCAAAGGGGATACCGCGACCCGCACTTTAAAGCCGGCCACGGTAGAAACCGGCGCCACGGTCATGGTCCCTTTGTTTGTAGACACCGATGAGTTGATTCGGGTGGACACGAAAACAGGGGCTTACGTGGAAAGAGTGAAAGAATAACCAAGCCCTATCATTCAAATTAAAATCACGATCATGGAGTATAAGCAGATTCAGGAACTGATTAAGTTCGTCAACAAATCGAATATTACCGAATTAAGCATCGAGGAAGGAGATTTCAAGCTGAAAATCAAACAGGGGACTCAAAATGCGGCCCTGCCGCCCTCGACCCTGATCCCAGCAAGTCCTGCCTATATTCCGGCTGCCGGCGTTCCCGCCGTTCCTCCGGCTGCCCAAGCCTCGGCGCCTGCTAAAGAAGAAAAAGAGGAGAAAGATAAACCGCAAACCCAGCATATTGCCGTAAAAAGCCCCATGATTGGAACTTTTTACCGCAGCCCATCGCCCGATAAGCCCCCCTATATTCAGGTGGGTGACGAGATCAGCCCCGGTCAGGTCATCTGCATTATCGAGGCCATGAAACTCTTCAACGAAATTGAAAGCGAAGTCGCCGGTCGGGTCGTCAAAGTGATGGCCGAGGATGCTTCTCCCGTAGAATATGATCAGGTACTCTTTTTAGTAGAACCTCTATAGTCCAGTATAGTCCAGTATAGTCCAGTCCGAAGACCCCTAAACCCGGGGGTTCGGCTCATTCCTGAATCACCGCCAATAAACTCAGCTTTCCGTGTTTAAGAAAATACTTATTGCCAATCGGGGTGAAATCGCCCTTAGGATAATCCGTACCTGCCGGGAAATGGGCATTAAAACCGTCGCGGTATACTCCACGGCAGACAAAGACAGCCTGCACGTTCGATTTGCGGACGAAGCGGTTTGTATCGGGAAACCCCAAAGCAAAGACTCTTATCTCAACATCCCCCATATTATGGCAGCGGCAGAGATTACCAATGCCGACGCCATTCACCCAGGTTATGGATTCCTAGCCGAGAATGCCCGATTCTCCGAGATCTGCGAAGAGTATAAAATCAAGTTCATTGGTCCTCGCCCCGCCATGATTCAGCGCATGGGCGACAAGATGACGGCCAAGGAAACCATGATCGAGGCCGGCGTCCCTGTTATTCCCGGATCCCCCGGTCTGTTGGAATCCGCCGAGGAAGCCCAGCGCCTTGCTGCAGATATGGGTTACCCGGTGATCTTAAAAGCTACGGCCGGCGGTGGAGGAAAAGGAATGCGGGTCGTTTGGTCGGAGGCCGAGCTTGAAAAAGCTTTCGAATCGGCGAAAGCGGAGGCCGGCGCCGCCTTCCGCAATGAGGGGATCTATATGGAAAAGTTTGTCGAAGAGCCCCGCCATATCGAAATACAAATTGCCGGCGATCAGTTTGGAACCGTCTGCCATATGGGAGAAAGGGACTGCTCCATCCAAAGGCGGCATCAGAAGCTGGTTGAAGAATCTCCCTCCCCTTTCATGACGCCTGAATTAAGGAAGAAAATGGGAGAGGCCGCCATCAAGGCGGCCGAGGCGATCGGCTATGAAAGCGTGGGGACGGTTGAGTTCCTGGTGGACAAGAATCAGCAGTTCTATTTCATGGAGATGAATACCCGCATTCAGGTCGAACATGGCGTCACCGAAGAAGTCATTAGCTTCGATCTGATCAAGGAACAAATCAAAATCGCCGCGGGCGTTCCCATCAGTGGCAGAAACTACGAACCCCAGATGCACGCCATTGAATGTCGGATCAACGCCGAGGACCCCTATAACGATTTTCGACCCAGTCCCGGGAGAATTACGACCCTCCATACCCCCGGAGGTCACGGCGTTCGTATTGACTCCCATATTTATGCAGGCTACACCATCCCTCCCTACTATGATTCGATGATCGCCAAGGTCATCGCGGTGGCACAGACCCGAGAGGAGGCATTACAGACCATGGAAAGAGCTTTGAGCGAATACGTCATCGAAGGAATCCATACGACCATTCCCTTCCATCTGAAGCTCATGAGAAACGAAGCCTTCCGGAAAGGTCAGTTCACCACCAAGTTTATTGAGGAGCATAAGATCCTCTAATTCGGTAATTCGATGGCGGTCGCCTTGACAACCGCCATCCCATTGAGCGCAACCTATGAAAGGAATTATACTGGCCGGAGGATCTGGAACCCGACTCTACCCCTTGACGATCGCGGTAAGCAAGCAACTCTTACCGGTATATGATAAGCCCATGATCTATTACCCCCTGTCCACGTTGATGCTGGCAGGAATCCGGGAGATCCTCCTTATCACAACCCCAGAAGACCAGGACTCCTTCAAAAAACTCCTGGGAGACGGGCAGTCGCTGGGCTGTCAATTTCAGTATGCCGTTCAACCGTCCCCCAATGGGCTCGCCCAGGCATTCGTTATCGGGCGGGAGTTCGTAGGCCAGGATTCCGTGGCTTTAATCCTGGGCGATAATCTATTCTATGGATCCGGAATGGGGAACCTGCTGGAACGTAAATCCGACCCTGATGGGGCCGTGGTCTTCGCCTATCCGGTCTCCGATCCTCAGCGCTACGGGGTCGTGGAGTTCGACCACCAGCAAAAGGCAATAAGCATCGAAGAAAAACCGCAGAAACCCAAATCTCATTATGCGGTTCCGGGCCTTTATTTCTATAATAACGAAGTCGTCGATATTGCCCGCCGTATGAAACCTTCGGCCCGAGGCGAGTACGAAATCACGGACGTCAATAAGGTTTACCTGGAAAATGGAAAACTGGAGGTTGGGATCATGGACCGGGGCACCGCCTGGCTGGATACGGGCACTTTCGACTCCCTTCAGCAGGCTGGCCAATTTATCGAAGTCATAGAAAAACGCCAGGGGCTCAAAATCGGCTGTATTGAAGAAATTGCCTTTAGAAAAGGGTTTATTGACCGTAACCAACTGGAAGGCCTCGCCGAAAAATATCTCAAAAGCGGATACGGACAGTATCTTCAGCGCCTGCTCGACGAAGCCCATCTTCCTTTGGCTCCATAAACCTTGCTATTCTAGGCTTTTGCGATGACGATACTCCTATTGATTCCATTAATTTCTGCCTTCATCGGATGGATGACCAATTGGGTGGCGGTGAAAATGCTGTTCCATCCCCGGGAGCCGCTGAACCTGGGCTTTTTTAAGATTCAAGGAATATTCCCGAAAAGGCAAGCGGCCCTGGCCGATAAGCTCGGCAAACTGGTCGCTCAGGAGTTAATTAACAAAGACGAAATTCGCGCCCAGCTCCTCGATCCCAGCCAGCTGGAAAAGCTCTATCCCACCATTGCAACGCATATGGACCATTTTCTTGATCATCGGCTTCGAGAAAAACTGCCCATCATCTCTATGTTCATCGGAGAGGGGATGATGGATAAGGTCCGGGAGGGGATGATGGAAGAGATCCGAGATATGCTTCCTCGACTCATGGATCAATACAGCGAGCAGTGGAGCGATTCCTTCGACGTCGAAGCCCTGGTCCGAGAGAAAGTCATCCAGTTTTCTTCCGATAAACTCGAATCCATCCTCAAGGATATCATGAAAAAGGAGTTTCGATTTATCGAAATCATCGGAGGCGTTCTGGGTTTTCTTATCGGCCTGTTCCAAGTTCTCCTTACCCAATGGGCCATATAGCCTGCGATCAAAATCGCCATCCCTGATTTTCGGAACGTTAAAGTTCGATGTAAATAGGCAGGATCAAGGGCCTAAAGCTTCGTTTCCCCAAGGAAAAATGCTAAATTTGGGGTTCTAAATCATACAATCGTATGCCCCATTATCATCGCCTTGGTCAAATTCCTCCCAAAAGACATACGCAGTTCCGGCAGCCGGACGGAACCTTGTATGCGGAGCAGTTGTTTAGCACCGAGGGTTTCTCCAGTAACTATACCCTCCTCTATCACATCCATCCGCCGACGGCCATTCTGGAAGCCGGGGATCCCGTGGATCTGCGCCCTGTGGCGGCCGATCGCAATTTGCTCAAACACCGCAGCTTTGACGGATTCTCCGTCTCTGCCGAAAACGACTACCTCCAGAGCCGGAAACCTTTTCTGTTTAACGATGACGTCATCTTAAGTCTGGCCGCGCCGACCGAGTCGATGAAAGATTATTTTTACAAGAACGCAGATGCCGATGAGGTGCTGTTCATCCACGAAGGAAAAGGAATGCTGCGCACAGCCTATGGTAGCCTGCCTTTCGACTATGGGGACTATGTCGTGATTCCTCGTGGAACCATTTATCAACTGGAATGGGAGAGCAGCGAAAACCGACTATTCATCATCGAGTCCTATGGTCCGATCCGGTTTCCGAACCGCTACCTGAGCCGATATGGACAGCTGCTGGAACATGCGCCCTATTGCGAGCGAGACATTCGCCAGCCGGAAAACCTGCAGCCCGTCAACGAGAAAGGCTCCTTTCTCATCCAAGTGAAGAAGAAGGGCTGGCTTTATCCGATGGTTTATGCCAATCATCCCTTTGACGTGGTGGGCTGGGATGGTTGCGAGTATCCCTACGCCATGAGCATTCATGATTTTGAGCCGATTACCGGACGGGTGCATCAGCCTCCCCCGGTGCACCAGCACTTCGATGGCCGCAATTTTGTCATCTGCTCTTTCGTGCCCCGACTTTTCGACTATCACCCCCTGTCGATCCCGGCGCCCTACCACCACAGCAATATCGACAGCGACGAAGTGCTCTATTATGTCGATGGGGACTTCATGAGCCGAAAACATGTAACCCGCGGTATGATCACTTTGCACCCGGCAGGGATTCCTCATGGACCCCATCCCGGTACCGTGGAAAAAAGCATCGGGCAGCCAGAAACCAAGGAACTCGCCGTGATGGTCGACACCTTCCACCCGCTGCAAATCACCGAGCATGCGCTGCGCGTCGAAGACCCGGATTACGTTCGCAGCTGGATCGAATAACCCGAGGTAAAAACCGAAACGCGTTTTTTTCCCCGGACAGATTGTTTTACTTTTTAAAATCAATTGCATTTATGGACAGTTTATCTGCATCAGAGAAAATGAAATTGGCCAAGGATTTTCTGCCAATTAACGGTACCGACTATATTGAATTTTACGTCGGGAACGCCAAACAGGCCGCCTACTTCTATAAAACGGCCTTCGGCTTTCAGTCCTTGGCTTATGCCGGCCCTGAAACCGGCGTAAAAGATTACGCATCATATGTACTCCAACAGGGCAAGATTCGCCTGGTACTCTCAACCCCCCTTCGGTCTTCCCATCCGATGACCGAACATATTGCAAAACACGGAGACGGGGTTAAAGTTTTGGCCCTATGGGTGGACGATGCGACCGCTTCCTATGAAGAAACCGTTCGCCGCGGCGCCCGATCTTATATGGAACCCCAAACATTAAAAGACGAGCACGGGGAAGTGGTGCTCTCCGGGATCTACACCTACGGGGAGACGGTTCATGTTTTTGTTGAAAGAAAAAATTATCATGGCGCCTTCTTGCCCGGCTATGAAGCTTGGAATCCAGGCTACGAGACCCCGGAAACCGGTCTGCTTTATGTGGATCACTGCGTAGGAAATGTGGGCTGGAACCGGATGAACGAGACGGTTAAATGGTACGAGGATGTCATGGGATTCTCCAATATCCTCACTTTCGACGATAAGCAGATTAACACCGAATATTCCGCCTTGATGAGTAAGGTCATGAGTAACGGAAACGGTTATGTGAAGTTCCCCATCAACGAGCCCGCGGAAGGGAAGCGCAAATCTCAAATTGAAGAATACCTCGAATTCTATGAGGGAGAAGGCGTACAGCATATTGCGGTAGCCACCAATGATATCATTAAGACCGTCCGAGACCTGAAGTCTCGCGGTATCGAATTCCTAGACACGCCCGATGCTTATTACGAAGATTTATTTGCTCGGGTAGGAAAAATCGATGAGGACATTGAACCCTTAAGAGAGCTCAAGATTCTGGTGGATAGAGATGAGGAGGGATACCTTCTTCAGATTTTCACCAAACCCGTCGAAGACCGCCCTACCCTATTCTTTGAAATCATCCAAAGAAAGGGAGCCAAAAGCTTTGGGGCCGGGAACTTTAAGGCCTTGTTCGAGTCCATCGAGCGGGAACAGGCCAAACGCGGCAACCTCTAAATCAACCTTCCAAAAAGGCCGGGCCAAATGCGCCCGGCCTCTTGGTTTAAAACAGGATGGTCAGGGCCGGGAAATCCGCCCTAATTTAGCATCTCATTTCCTGGATTCTACCTATATTCGCAGTAGGTAGAACGGAAAATAAAGGGCGAAACTTGGCCATGAAATGCCATGAAGAAAACCATGATATACAGGATATACAGCGAAGAACTAAGAGATCGAAGAGATAGAGCAGATAGAGGAGATAGAGGAGATAGAGGAAAGCCTTGGAGATACATGCTTCGGATGGGAATCGTCGCCATCCTTTGCCTGGGGATTTTTCCTTCTGCAAAAGGCCAGGACGATTTGCAAACCTTTCGGAATTTTCAGTTTTCCTTCAACCGGGTCTCCCAGGCCTGGATGAAAAATAACGACTCCTTGCGATCCGCATTTTTGCAAAAGGGGTTGCAATACCCTTCCCGGGACATCCTGTTTCGGTCTTTTAAATCCCAAAATGAGATGGAGTTGTGGGCCCGCGACAGCGATACGGCCCGGTATACCCTTGTAAAAACCTATCGGATTTGCGCCCTTTCGGGCATTCTGGGACCGAAACGTTATGAGGGAGATCTCCAAGTCCCCGAAGGGTTCTATTTCATTGATGACTTCAATCCCAAGTCGGAGTTTCACCTCTCCATGCTCATTAATTATCCAAACTACTCGGACCGGATTCTTGGCGATAAAGAGCGACCAGGCGGCGACATCTACATCCATGGAGGCTGTTCTACCGTCGGGTGCATGCCCATGACCGATCCGGTGATTCAGGAGTTGTACACGCTTTGTTTAAATGCGAAAATTAATGGGCAATCTTTCATTCCGGTCCATATATTTCCCACCCGGTTTACCCGGGCAAGCGTTCGATACTTGGAAAGAACTTATGCCGGCGCGGAATCCAAGCTTCGGTTTTGGGAGAACCTTCGCATTGGTTTTGATTATTTTGAACGCCATCATCGGCCTTTACCCGTCGTCTACACGCCGGAAGGCGAATATGTTTTCGTATTTGACCAAGAAACCCCCTAAGGCCTTTGGCTTGCGTTTAACAGGAAAAGAGACCGACTCCAACCATAAATCATGCGATCTTTTCTATCCCTCCTATTGGGGCGTTCCCCTCAGCTTTGGAACCTTTGCCTGGGATTGAGTTTACTGGCTATGGCTTCTTGTGAAAAAGAAGTTTCCCTAGATCTCGGACAGGGAGAGCCTCGGCTTGTCGTGGAAGGCCTGATCGAGACCGGACTTCCCCCCGTGGTCATCCTCACTCAATCTTTTGGATTTCTCGAACCCATTGACCCGGCCACCTTGGCAGAGAATCTTGTTCAAGGCGCGGTGGTCACCGTAAGCAATGGCATGGAGACGATCACGCTTTCCGAAGGAGTAGGCGGCGCTTTTGCAGGCATCTATACCGTAGATACCCTCGCTGGATCCCCTTATTTTGTCGGAGAAGAAGGTCGGTTCTATGATCTGCGGATCGAATGGAATGGAGAGATTTATGAAGCCCGGACTAAAATCCCCTATTCCGTACCCATCGACTCCCTCTATGCGCAACGCCCCTATTTTCCCCCGCAGGATGACCCCAATGCACGCAGCCTGGGTATCCGTTTTAAAGATCCTGACACCTTAGGTAATTACTGGCGCTATTTTACCCGTCTCAATCAAGGGCCCTTATTGCCTGGATCCAACTCCGTCATTTCTGATGAGTATTCCAATGGTACAGAGATCCAGTCCTTAATTCCCCTCGGGGTAGAACGCGGTTCCTCCAGCGGGCTGGACTCCGCCATCTATGCGCAGATCGGCGATACCGTCCTGCTTAAATGGGCGGCCATCGATCGAGCCACCTATGACTTTTGGAACACCTACGAGTTTTCTCTTGCCACGGTAGGCAGCCCATTCGCGGCCCCTATTCAGGTGAAAACCAATCTAAGTAATGGCGCCTTGGGCATTTGGGCCGGATATGGCACCCGATACGGGACTTTGGTTATCACCGAGTGATCCACATTCACTCTTCGCATCCATAGTATTGTTAGGTAGCATGAAATACGATCATTTTAATCGCTTTAACAATAACTGATCGATGGCCTGGGTCTTTTTTGAATCAACTCGATACATTTCAGCATACATTTTCCAGTTTTCGACCACTTCTATACAGGAGTTAATCATTCCTTCTGGATTTCGAATCGAATTCTGTTTTGCAATCGTCAATAAATCCTTTCTTGTAAAATCTTTTCGTTTGCCGTGAATACTTAAATTATGTTGACTTACCCATTTACTATCCGGCCGGTAAGCAAAACAAACATCGTAAGCAGGCGCTAATTTCCAATTTCCCTCCCCATTCATCAGAAATGAAAAATTCTTAGTATGATCGTCACAATTTCTTGCAATCACAT
>CAZYEZ010000046.1:0-14229 GCA_964646775.1 uncultured Chitinophagaceae bacterium
GAGCGGCAGAAATTATCCATAAGCTAGCTCGTCGCCCATCGAACGATCATCAGGATTAGGGCAACTAAAAACATGAAAATCGATATGCGGTTCATGCCATGCATGAAACGTATATCCAAGTTTTTAGGATCGTTGGGATCGCGCTTTCTTAAGTAAAGGTAGGTCATGATCATTTTCCACATAAAAACGCCTTTTGGGGAGGAGTACCCGTATACTCCACGCTTTGTTTTATAAAGTTCCCAAAAAATGGGGAAATATTCTTTTTCTGCTGAAAACTCGATGCCACCCCATCCAAAGCGCTGAACCCAAGCTTCCTCAGGAAAAATGGGAAGGGAGTCTGGAAAATTTGGAAAATTAGTCCACTTGGCCCTATCTTTGCCCCTCTTGATGGGGAATTAGCTCAGCTGGCTAGAGCGCTTGCATGGCATGCACGAGGTCACCGGTTCGACTCCGGTATTCTCCACAACTCGGGACAAGTCCACCAAGACTTGTCCCTTTATTTTTTCCGGCCGTCTATGATCGTTTTGATCACTAAGCGTAAACGAGTGCGAATTGCGAGCCTAAATCTACTGGATACACTTGGGATCAAGGATGGAGCCCTTCATCTTTGCGTCTATAATGCAGTTGCACCAGCCCGGTATCGAATGGCTTAGCCTTTACAAGTTCGAGCTTTTGCTCCGGTCGGCCCTCTTTAAATAGGCGCGTTCCGCTACCTAATAAAACTGGGATTACCGAAATGATCAACGTGTCTATTAAGTCGTGATTTAAAAGTTCAGTAATGACTTCGGCACCCCCATCGCAATAAATGGTCTTTCCCTCTTCTAATTTTAGCTGGTTCACCCATTCAGATAGGTTTCCCGCATAAAAATTCGTTCGTCCCGTTTTCGGTCTCTCTGTTCTCGTTATGACATACACATCCCGGTCACCGTTGTCATAATGCGAGGCGCCCAGCTCCCGCACCACGTAGTCATAAGTTTTTCTTCCAACAATAATCGTGTCGACTTCGGCAATAAATGCGCCATAGCCATAGTCTTCTCCTTGCTTCTCAACTAAGCTCAGAAAGCTTAAATCATCGTTGGGCTTTGCTATATAACCATCTAGGCTCATCGCAATAAACAGGGAGAGTTTTCGCATCGTTTTAAGGGGCATTGCACTTGTATTTCTACATTTCTACAAATCTAGGACGGTGGAAACCTATCCACCACCGAAACTTCGAGAAATCGGGGAAAGCAGCCCTGTGATTCGAGGGCAAGCAATGAAAGGGGGCCTCGTAGGAATCCTTTTAAATATACAAACATTCTTGTAATTTGAGGTCTTCGATCCTTTCTAAACCTTCTACTTAGCAAATGGCTGGAAACTTAAAGAGCGCCCGACCCCATAAGCCTAACCGATTATTGGTCTGGGTCATGGCCATTCTTGCCATGACCTGGGTCGTATACCAGCCCCTTTTCTCGCCTGTTAAGGATTTTACCAACTGGGATGACAATCTTTATGTCCTGGAACAGCCGCTCATTCAAAGTCTTGAGATGGAAAATATTCGCCGAATTTTTCATCCTCAGACGGCCGTTGCCTACAATTATCATCCGCTCACCCTGGTTTCACTGGCCATCGATTACCAATTCGCCTATGATGAGCTAATGGGCGAACTCCGAGTCGCGCCCTTTGCTCGGACTAATTTATTATTGCATCTGCTCAATACAGTCCTGGTTTTCTTCTTCATTTATCAACTGAGCCGCAAGCGTATTGGAGCTGCGATATTGACGGCCCTTTTTTTCGGCATTCACCCCATGCACGTCGAAAGTGTTGCTTGGATTTCCGAGCGTAAAGATCTGCTCTATGGCTTCTTTTTCTTAGCATCATGCCTCGCCTACCTGCTCTATATTGAACGAAAGGAAAAAAAATTCCTGGCCCTTTCCTTTCTACTTTTCATTGGCTCTCTCCTCAGTAAGGCCATGGCTGTTCCCCTCCCATTCGTTCTTTTGATTACCGACCTTTTGTACCGGCGTAGAGATTATCGCAAGCTTCTGATTGAAAAGGTCCCCTTTCTGGTCTTATCCCTGATCCTGGGGATACATACCCTCACCCTTCAAGAAGGAGCCATCAACACCGAGGAAGGCTGGTTTAGCTTGCCAGAACGCCTTCTCTTCGCGGCCCATGCTTACGTTCTCTATTTGGTCAAGCTCCTGATTCCCTACCCCCTTTCCCCATTTTACCCTTACCCGCCCTCCATACCCGGGTATTTGGTCCTTATGCCTTTGGTGGTCTTGGGTATTCTCCTGTCCCCCTTGTTATTAAGGAAGACGAATCCGCAGCGTGCCCTTGAAATGGCGTGGGGCATTGGCTTTTATACCCTGATGATCATTCCAGTGCTCAAGGTCATCTCCGTAGGAGGGAGCATGATGGCGGATCGCTACTCTTATATAGCCTATATAGGTCCTTTTTTTGTTGGAGCGCTTTACCTCCATGACCTGATCGAAAAACCCCGATACAGGATTGCCACCTTGGTCCTCATCTCGGCATTTGGCTTCTACGCCGCGGCGGCCAGTTCCAAGCAGATCGCCGTATGGCACAACAGCCGATCCTTATGGATTCATACGATCAACCATTATCCAATCGAAAAAGTGGGAATAGGTGTCAAAACCGCCTACAAAAACTTAGGGGATTATTATGCTACGGAACAAAAATTTGACAGCGCGCTACATTACTACGAACTGCTTGATGCCTATCAGGTTCCTGATGCGGAAATCTACGGTAACCTAGGCAACCTTTATGCCATCGGCAAAGAGATCCCCTCGGCGGTCTCTGCCTTTAGCAAAGCCATTGCCATGGCACCGGACCAACCCGACTACTACCTGCGGCGAAGTATTGTTTTGTCGGAATCGGGTTCCTACGCCGACGCAAACCATGACCTTGATCAAGTCATTGCACTCGCCCCAGATCAGGTCGAAGCCTACAAACTAAAGGCAAAGAATCTTTTGCGGGCATCGGAGTTCCGCGAATCCGTCGAGTTCTGCCATCAAGCCCTCCAGGCCTTTCCCGACCAAGCCGACCTCTGGTTCTATAAAGGGATTGCCCTGATTTCATTAGAAAATTATCACGCCGCCATCCAAGACCTTAAGGAGGCCCTATCCCGGCGCCCCGATCCCATGTTCGCCTACAACCTCGCGATTGCCTACAGCAAGATCGGATCCCAGGCCGAGGCACTGACCTGGGCCCTGCGTTCTAAAGAGGAGGGGTTCCCAGTGCCTGAGGCTTTCATTTCTTCGCTCCAACATTAAGGAAAATCGATGGAAAGGCAGAATCTCTCTACCTTTATGCAGTCATGAAAAATGAAATCGATAGCTGGTTAAAGCGGCTCGAAATTGCCAAGATGAACCCCATGCAAGAGGCCGTGCTGGAAAAAGCAGAACGGAAAATTCGCCTTATTGCACCCACGGGGTCAGGAAAAACCCTTGCCTTTCTTCTCTACGCTCTCCAAGGTATGGACCGCAGCCAAACGGGGCGGATACAGACCCTAATCCTCGTTCCTACTCGAGAATTGGCACAGCAAATTGAACAGCAGTTTCGGCAGATGCAGACCGGAATCAAGGTAACCAGCTGTTATGGAGGCCGAAAACGGGAGTTGGAGGAAAACGCATTATTGGAGCCTCCGGGGCTTCTGATTGGCACACCAGGCCGACTCGACGATCACATCCGGCGCCAGCATTTAGATCTCCAGCACTTGGACGCCCTGATTCTTGACGAGTTCGACAAAACCATAGAAGCCGGATTTGAAGAGGAAATGCAATTTATCTTGGAATCAAGCCAAAGCGCATCAAGATACCTGCTTACCTCCGCTACAGATAGCCAGGACTTACCTGCATTTCTACCTCCCGCCTCCATGTTCTTGACCCTCTCTTTTAGTCATCAAAATGAGGGGAAAGCGCATCGGCTTGAAATCCAGTGGTGCCGTTCGGCCGAAAAGGACAAGGCGGATCGACTCTTCGCATTGATCTGCCATCTAGGTGCTCGGCCTACGATTGTGTTCTGCCACCATAGAGAGTCGGTAGAAAGGCTTTGGTCCATCTTAAAATCGAAGGGATTAACGCCGGTTTATTATCATGGTTCCATGGAACAACGGGATCGAGATCTTGCTTTAGCTAAGTTTAAAAACGGCTCTTCCAACCTTTTAATCACCACCGATCTAGCCGCTCGAGGCATTGATATTTCTTTCATCAGGTATATCATTCATTACCATCTTCCCTATAACGAACAGAGTTTTATTCACCGCAATGGAAGGACAGCCCGCATGGAGGCAAGTGGCACGGCCATCTTGATGCTGTCTTTAGAAGAAACCCTTCCTCCTTATGTGGACGAGAACATCTCTGAAATTGTCCCCAGCCCCGAAGCCCCTCTTCCAGCGAAGCCCAAGTGGGTCACGCTTTACCTGGGAGCAGGCAGAAGAGATAAAATAAATCGAGGGGATATCCTGGGCTTTCTAACAAAGAAAGGCCTCCTTAGATCCGAGGATGTAGGCATCATAGAAGTTCGAGACCAAACGGCATTCGTCGCCATCAGAAGGTCTCAGATGGCGAGCTTACTCCCTCGAATCCAAAACGAAAAAATTAAAAACCGAAAAGTCAAAATCGACCTGTTAAAGACCTAGGTAAAATGGGCCTAGTTTAGTTCTGCCGTGATGAGTTTCAGGAATTCAGTCCGCGTTTCGTTCTGCTCGAACTGTCCGCTGAAGGCCGAAGTCGTTGTCAGGCTATTCTGCTTTTGAACGCCTCTCATCATCATGCATAAATGTTTGGCCTCAATGACCACGCCGACGCCTAAAGGATTCAAGGTCTCCTGAACACAATCCAGGATCTGATGCGTTAACCGCTCCTGTACCTGCAAGCGCCGCGCAAAGCAATCGACAACACGCGCCAGTTTGCTAAGTCCGGTGATATAACCATTGGGGATATAGGCGATATGCGCTTTCCCAAAAAACGGTAGCATATGGTGTTCGCACATCGAATATAATTCGATATCCTTAACGATCACCATCTCCGAATAAGATTCCTTAAAGCGGGCGCTGTTCAGGATCTCCCGACCATCAATCTGATAACCCTGGGTCATGTATTGCATGGCCTTCGCTACCCGCTCCGGAGTTTTTTGCAGACCTTCCCGATTGGGATCCTCCCCTAAAGCTTCAATAATCTTTCGGTAATTGTCGGATAGCGCTTCTGAGATTTGTGGATGATAAAAATCCTTCCGTTTATAAGGCATGCATAAAATATAAGCGAAGTGTACAATGTCTTTGGCCTAATGGGAAGGACCAAAGTATTCCACATAGATTCGAGGAGTTTCATGAAGCCGAATGCAATGCAACGTGGAACCAAGGGCTTTAATATGAGGCTCCAATTCTGCCCATATTCCAATGGCAAGATTTTCGGCACTGGTCATCTTACCGGCCATAAAGGGAACATCCAAATTCAGATTCCGGTGATCAATCCGCTCCAGCACCTCTTCTTTGATGATATCGCCTAGTTTCTTCGCGTTGACAACAAATCCAGTTTCCGGATCCGGCTCTCCTTTTATGGTCACATGGAGCTCGTAGTTATGGCCATGCCAGTTCTCATTATTGCATTTTCCGAAAACTTCCCAGTTCTCCTCCTTGCTCCAAGTCTCATTATGTAATCGGTGGGCTGCATTGAAATGCTCAACCCTGGTTAAATAAACCATAAGGCTAAATTATCCTGCAAAAGTAAGATTACCAGACGATTTGTACAAAAGACGTGAATCTCCTGACTCTACAGCAAAATAAATTTAGCTTTGAATATGAAATTGTTGATTACCGCCGCGACCTCCAAGGAACTATACCCACCCTCCGCGGCCCGGCAACCGAACCAAATGGCCGGCACCACGGAACGCATTCAACGATTCGGCCACGAGATTCTGCAACTCACCACCGGGCCGGGCATGGTATCCACCGCCTATCATCTTACCCGAACCCTTGCCCAGGAACGCTTTGACCTGGCCATTCAGATTGGCGTGGCCGGGAGCTTTGATCGATCTATAGCCCTCGCCGATGTGGTCTACGTGGAAACAGATGTACTGGCAGACCTGGGTGCCGATTCACCAGGGGGCTTTCTTTCGATCTTTGAGCTGGGACTCATTCATTCGGAAGATGCGCCCTTCCAGCAGGGACAAATTAGGAATCCCCCTTACCCCAATGCCGAGCTGGCCGCCCTCCGGTCTGTACACGGCCTCACCAGAAATACGGTAACAGGGGACGACCGGGGGATCCGGCGCTGGGAGGCGCTCCACAATACGATACAGATTGAGACCATGGAAGGCGCCGCTTTCTATTATGTCTGCCAGATGGAAAAACTACCTTGTATTCAGATTCGGGGAATCTCCAACTACATTGAAATTAGGAATCGGGAAAACTGGAAGCTAGATGAAGCCCTGGCCAGCGTTCGTGGCTGGCTAAATCAGTTTCTTCAAAATATCGCCGATCCCAAAGCTAAGTCCATGTAAGCAAGCACCGTTCATATATTGCATTATTTTTAAGCGGTTGAAAATCAAACGGGAAGCCCGTTTCCGCAGAACGACCCGAATAAAAAAACCCAACCTTTGATTCCCCGTTGATTTGAATAGTTCAATTTCTTAATTATTTTTGTTCTATACTGAATACTGAGTTTGTAAATCCAAAAATCTGAATTGTGGCGTACGAGACAAAAAACAACGGGGAGAACGGCCGAAATAATGAGAGCATTTTTACGAAGCGGATTAGAGCGGGAAAACGAAGAACCTATTTCTTTGATGTGCGGGCGACACGAGGTAATGATTATTTCATTACCCTAACAGAGAGCAAAAAGCGTTTCGATGACAGAGGCTACGAGCGGCACAAAATGTTTCTGTATAAAGAGGATTTCAACAAGTTCATTCAGGCCCTCCACGAAACCGTGGACTATGTAAAAACGGAGTTGATGCCGGATTTCGACTTCGACGCGTATAACAATGAAGTGGAGGCAGAGGACGCCTTCCTAACGGTCGCAGCCGAACCTTCGGAACCCCTCATCCCTCGCAACAAGGAAGAGAAAACAGATTCGGAAGCATCGAACGAAAAGACCTACTTCAATGTCTCAGACTCAGAAGAAGAGCCAAAAGGAAGCAGTGTCGACGACTGGAAACTCTAAGACAAAAAAAAAATCCTAAAACTCCTCAAAATAAATCATCCCTTCATGAGAAGGGATTTTTTTATCTGCATCGGCGAAAGATCGCCGAAAGACTTCGTTGGATGGGAAACGATAGAACGAGGTAGCGCTTCAATGATGCCTGCGATTCAGGCAGCGTCTTTTTGCTCGCTCGGCTTCTTCATGATCGCATAGGCTTCCACCGCGAATCCAATCAATATCAGCAGCGGAGCCAAAGTGATCCGACGAAAGCTGTAAATCTCATCATATAAAAACTCGTTTGGGTCGGGGCTTTTCCCTCCGGACATCAGAATAAACCCAAGTATGATCAATACGACTCCCCCGATCATCCACATATAGTTCGACTTATCAAACAGGATTTCGCCCTGATTCCTTGGATTATTCCCGACTTTAGTCGCTTTGGCTTTAGACATAGGATGCTTTTAAGTTTCAAAATTAATAAAGATCGTCCAGATGCATCTTCAAGTATTTGATGACCGATCTATGCGTGCTCAAGACGCTAATCAAAACCCCAAGAAAAATCATCGACGCCATCAAAACGCCTAAAGATAGCGGATCATGGAGGATTTTTATGGGCGGGAACATGCTTTCAGCAAAGGAAATCAGCAAATACAGACCCCCTACGGCCAAAACCCCACTGATAAAGCCGTTTAGAATCGCCCGCTGATCGAAGGGGCGAGATATGAACCAACGGGTTGCACCCACCATTTGCATGGTTTTGATCAAAAATCGGTTGCTAAACATGGCAAGGCGAACGGTATTGTCAATCAAAATCACCACGACCATGGCTAGAAGTAGAGAGATCCCCGCCAGTATGATACCAATTCGCTTTAAGTTGGCGTTGAGTTTATCCACGACCGTGTCTGGATAGGTGAAGTCGCGGACTATATTACTCTGCATGGCAAACTGACGAATCTTCTCCAGACTGTCCTGATTCACATAAGTTTCGTGAAGGTTTAGAAGTATAGATGGATACAAGGGATTAAAGTCTAAAACTTCTGTGTAATCTTCTCCTCCACCCGCCATAAATCGACGGGCTGCCATTTCCTTCGTAATAATTTCCGTTTGTTTGACGAAAGGCTGGGATTGAAAGATCGCATTGAGCTTTTCAATGTTTTCCTCCCGAGTGTTATCGTGAAGGATGACCTCTACCTGAATATCTTCGCGAAATGCTTTACTTAGAGAGCGACCGTTGAGTACCAGCCAACCTAAGGTCCCCAGTAAAAAGAGTACCAGCGAAATACCAATAATCGCGTTCATATAGGTCGGCTTCGCCTTTTTTCCTGCCATAGGCCAAAAATAGAGAAAAGGAAAGGAATCTGGAGCAGCTTATACTGGAATTAAGAAAACCCGTTCCCCCGCCAGAAATTCAGTTTTAGGTTTTAGCATTTCAGGAACAATTAATTAGTTTCGGCCCAAGTTTAGCAATATGCCCATGGAAGACTTATACGCGTTTCTTCGCCCCTCTGATTATGTAGATGCTCACCCCCTGGAAACCTATGACCCCGGACAGCTTGGGCGTCAAATCCTTCCATGGAATGCGGAGGAAGATATGCTGGAGAATGCAGACATTCTTCTTTTAGGTTGCGGAGAATATCGCGGGGATGGGAAACCTAACGCTGTAGAATCCGTAGCCGATAAGGTACGCGAAGAGTTCTATACGATGTTTTCCTGGCATCCTGGCATCCGCGTCGCAGATTTAGGAGACCTCCGTTTGGGCCATCAGGTTTCGGACAGCATGGCCGCCCTGAAATCCATCCTTTCCGAAATCCATCAGCGAGGGAAAATTGCTTTAGTTATCGGTGGATCTCATGATATGAGCACCGCTCAATATCAAGTTTTCAAGGATGCGGGACAACTGGTACACATGGCCTGTGTTGACAGCTTGGTCGATATTGACGAAAGAGAAACCCCTGATGCCCGAAGTTTCCTCATGGACTTGTTCGTCAGCCAGCCCAATTTTCTCAAACATTACAGTCACATTGGCTTTCAGATCTACTATCACCATCCAAACCTGCTGGATACCTTGGACCGTCTCCGATTCGATCTATTCCGCCTGGGAAGGGTAAGAGAAGATTTGGAAGAAATGGAGCCGGTTCTACGAAGCGCGGACCTTCTGAGCTTTGATATGGCCTCGCTTCGTTTTGCCGACGCCCCTTATTGTCCGAAAAACTCACCCAATGGGCTTTCGGGAGAAGAAGCCTGCACCCTGTTTCGCTATGCAGGAATGGCCCCTCAACTCAATTCCATCGGCCTGTACGGCGTTCACCCCGACCATGATGCCCTGCCACTTACTGCCCGATTAATGGCGCAGATGATTTGGTATTTCATTGACGGTTATTCACTCAGACGGAAAGAGTCGGATTTGAGCCAGCTTTCCGATTTCTATCAATTCCACTTGCAAATCGCAGAAGAGGATACGCTTTTCCTAAAGAGTAAGTCCACCAATCGTTGGTGGATGTCCCTGCCCGGCTCATCCTTGGTTCCCTGCTCTTACCGGGACTATCAGCTGGCCAGTTCGGGGCAAATTCCGGAACGCTGGTTTCGGGAACAAGAGCGTCTCACTTAATTTGATTTATCATTAATTTTGGTATCTCCCATCCTTGCTGGATGGGTTTTTTATCTTGTTATAGCAATATGATAGAGAAGAAGAGCATAGATTACCAACAAGTCGATGCGGTGCTCATCGGCCTCATTACTCCAAGCCAAAACGAAGAGCAGGTGAAGGAATACCTTTCGGAGCTGGCTTTCTTGGCCGAGACCGCCGGAGCCACGACGCAGAAAACCTATATTCAGCGCCTCCATCGACCCGATACCAAAACATATATAGGGAAGGGTAAGTTGGACGAAGTGCGTCAATATGTGGAAGAAAAGGGGATTTCTTTGGTCATTTTTGATGATGAACTCACCGGTTCGCAAATTGGAAACATCGAGGAGACCTTAAAAGTCAAAGTTATTGATCGCAGCGACCTGATTCTAGACATATTTGCCAGTCGAGCCAAAACGGCCCAGGCAAAAGCGCAGGTTGAACTGGCCCAATACCAGTATATCCTTCCTCGATTGAAAGGTATGTGGAAGCACTTGGAGCGGCAAGGTGCCGGTATCGGGTCTCGCGGGCCAGGAGAATCAGAAATCGAAACGGACCGCAGGCTGGTCAAAGACAAGATCGCCCTGCTTCGTCGACGGCTAAAAGAAATAGACAAACAGGCCATCACTCAACGGAAGGAAAGAAGCACTTATATCCGTGTTGCCCTCGTGGGATATACAAACGTTGGGAAAAGCACCATTATGAATTTGCTTTCCAAATCTGAATTGCTGGCAGAAAACAAACTGTTTGCTACCCTCGACACCATCACGCGAAAAGTGGTTTATGAGCAAACACCCTTTCTGCTTAGCGACACCGTTGGTTTTATACGTAAACTTCCCCACCACCTTGTTGAAAGCTTTAAGAGCACCTTAGATGAAGTCCGAGAGGCAGACCTTTTGCTTCATGTGGCAGATCTGTCGCACCCCAAATTCGAAGATCAAATGGGGGTAGTAAAAAAGACTTTGCAAGAGATTGATGCCTACGACAAACCCAAGATTACTGTTTTTAATAAGCTGGACCTCTACGAAGAACAGGCTTATGATCCCTGGTTGGATGATGAGGTGAAAAACAGCCTTCGCGCCCAGCTTGCGAAGCGGTGGGAAAAAGAAACGGAAAATTGCGTGTTTATTTCGGCGACAGAGCGCAGGCATATTGATCAACTCCGATCTATTCTGCTAGAAAAGGTAAAACGCCTGTACGAAGAAAGGTATCCTTATCTCACGCAATTCTATTGATTTATGCATCCGCCCTCGAAAACAGAGAGCAAAATCATAAAACTTTGCCCCCGGACCGCGAAATCTCCTCTTGAATTGGTTCGAAAACAAAGGGTTGTCCTAAATTTGCCCAAGGCTGGCTATGAAATGATAATGCTTTAATCTTTCATACCTTTGCCAGCCAATGGGATAATGCCATGGAAGAAAAAAACAAGAAGATACACCTGGCGATTCTTGGGTCTACCGGTTCTATAGGAACCCAGGCCCTGGAGGTCGTTTCGGCTCATCCGGGTCATTTTCAGGTTGAAATTCTGACTGCACATAGTAATGCGGACCTGCTCATTGAACAGGCGCTGAAGTTTGAACCGAATGCCGTAGTCATTGCGGATGATTCGAAGTATACGCAGGTATCTGAGGCGCTGGCTTCCAAGCCGATCAAGGTATTTGCGGGTACTTCTGCGCTCGAGGAAGTCGTGACTTGGGAAACGGTCGATACGGTTGTGGCAGCCATCGTTGGTTTTGCCGGGCTAAAGTCCACCCTTGCCGCGATTGAGGCGGGAAAGCGGGTAGCCTTAGCCAATAAAGAGACGCTGGTCGTGGCCGGAGAACTGGTCATGGAGTTGGCCGCAAAACAAAAGGTTGCGGTTATTCCCATTGACAGCGAACATTCGGCCATCTTTCAATGCCTGGTCGGGGAAAACCCCGATTTAATTGATAAGATAATACTCACTGCCTCTGGAGGTCCCTTTCTGGGGCGGAAGCCCAACTATCTGGTGAATGTAAAGGCCAGTCATGCGCTGCAGCATCCGAACTGGACCATGGGGGACAAGATTACGATTGATAGTGCGACCTTGATGAACAAGGGTTTGGAAATGATCGAAGCCAAATGGCTCTTCGGTCTTCGCAATGATCAAATCGATGTCATTGTCCATCCGCAGTCAATCATTCATTCGCTCGTAGAATTCAATGACGGTTCGGTCAAGGCGCAACTCGGAGTTCCGGATATGAAACTCCCCATTCAGTTTGCGCTTGCCTGGCCCGATCGTTTGCCCAATGATTTCAAACGATTTGACTTCAAAGATTATCCTAAGCTCACTTTCGAGCAACCTGACTATAAAACCTTTAGGAACCTTAGTTTGGCCAAAGAGTCTATGCTTCGAGGCGGGAATGCCCCCTGCATACTCAATGCGGCTAACGAGATTGTCGTTCATTCCTTCTTGCAGAACAAGGTGAGCTTTATTGAGATGAGTGACATTATTGAGAGTGTGCTTGAAGACCTGGAATTTATTGAGAAACCAGACCTGGCAGATCTCCTAACTTCTGATAAGGAAGCCCGATTGCTGGCAACGGAACGGGTTAAAAACAGTCAATTATCATACTAAGCACAACCTAAACCCCTTCATCCATTCATGAGTCCCGTCTTATTATTATCGGGTGGCGCCATTCAGGCCATTCAGTTTTTTGCCGCCTTATCCATACTTATCCTTTTACATGAATTTGGGCATTACCTTTTTGCCCGAATTTTCAAAACCCGGGTCGAAAAGTTCTACCTGTTTTTTGACTTTCTTTTTCCATTTCCCTCCATCCTCAATTTCTCCATATTCCGCAAAAAAGTCGGAGACACGGAATTTGGACTGGGCTGGTTCCCTTTAGGCGGTTATGTAAAAATCGCGGGGATGGTCGACGAAAGCATGGACAAGGAGCAGCTGAATCAACCGCCACAGCCTTGGGAATACCGATCAAAGAAGCCCTATCAGCGGCTTTTCATCATGTTGGGAGGGATCATTATGAACTTAGTGGTTGCTTGCGGAATTTATGCCTATATCTTCGGGTATTGGGGGGAAGAATACCTGCCAACAGAAAATGCCCGATACGGTATTGTAGCCGGTCCCATCGCCCAGGAAGCCGGATTGCAGCATGGGGATATAATTATTGCCGTTGGGGGTAATCCGGTAGAGAGGTTCCACAAAATCGTTCCAGAGTTTATTGTCAATGAAGCCCGTTCATTTACCGTATTGCGCAACGGTGAAGAGCAAGTTATTCCCATTCCGGAAGGAACCATTCGAAAACTTATTAAAGAGCAAAGCAAAATCTTTGTACAGCCCCGAATACCAACAGTAGTCGCCATGGTCAGCCCGGCAAGTGCGGCGGACCAAATGGGGCTTAAAGTAGGAGATAGCATTGTCGGGCTAAACGGGGAGCCCCTGCTGTTTTTCGATGAATTTGAGAAAACCAAAGCATCTTTGGCGGGAAAAGCGGTAACAGTCGACCTGATCAGGGAAGGGGAACCCCTTCGCTTGGAAGGCAATGTTCCCGAAACGGGGATTCTTGGCTTCGGGGCCAAAGGCTATACGGAGTTCTTTGAAACAGATCGCATCAAATATGGTCCATTAGAGGCCATCGGGCGCGGATTTGTCTATACCGGTGAGCAGATCGGGAATTATTGGAAGCAATTAAAAATGATTTTTACTTCCCCGGAAGTAAAGGTATCCGAAAGTCTGGGAGGTCTGGTAAGCTTTGGAAAGCTTTTTGCGCCGGTATTTGACTGGCAGGCATTTCTGATGTTAACCGCATTTGTGTCCATCATACTAGCGATCATGAATCTGTTACCCATTCCGGGGCTCGATGGGGGTTATGTGATTTTTCTTATTGTGGAGATGATTACCCGCCGAAAAGTACCCGAGAAAGTCATGGAAGTTTCTACAACCATTGGGCTGGTCATTTTGTTGGCGCTTATGCTTTACGCAAACGGACTCGATATCTTCCGCCTATTTAAAGGCTAGGCAAACTTCAAATTATTAACAAGGAATCAACGAATTTAGTCGTATTTTTGTATTCGTTCTTTGAAGCGCATCTTTTGCCTATAAAAAGCATTAATCAGCTTAGCTATGGGGCCGACTGGTTTTGACAGCATAGGGCAGGGTAAGTGCAAGCATGTCGTGCGTTGGATAATTAGCACGTAAATCTGAATATTCAATTTCTAAATGGCGATAACAATTACGCCATGGCTGCCTAGTAGATACTAGCGCAACCATTTTGGCCGCATGTGGAAGAATGCCTGTATTCTTTCCTGCCGCCTAAATCATCAAAAAAACAGGATACCTATCGTAGCGCTGCGATGCGGTAGGGAACCAACAGCAGATAGGAGATCGCTAAGTTCGTCCGGTTCTAGGAGGTCTCTGAAATTAAATTCCGGAATAAACATGTAGAAACCTTATCGGGCATATGTTTGGACGCGAGT
>CAZYEZ010000047.1:0-13988 GCA_964646775.1 uncultured Chitinophagaceae bacterium
CATAGACACAGATTCCACCATCCAGGGTCGGCGTGACTTTTCAAAATTCGTCATCTTCCTCATAATAGCCCTGAGTTTCAATAATATTCCGAAACCTGGGATCCAAGCTTGGGGCCACCTGAGGATATATCTCTTCAAGTTTTTGGGCTTCTTCATCCGTCAGCGGCGCTCCACTGTCTCCTTCCACGCAACATCCTCCTTTACATGAAATGAGTTCGCAGACAAACCGGGCTTCCACCACTTCATCGCTTAACAAAACCTGATCTATAGCAATCATGCGCTTCCCTCCTCTTTTTACATGTTTATATAATTCATCAATAGCTGATATCGCGTCATCATTTCTTCTTTTCGGGGCTGATCCCCGTAAACTTCCATGATACGATACCCATGACGCTCCAAAGCCTGCACCAGCCCGTCTAGATCTTGGCGATTCAATTTAAGGGTCACCTCGGTCAGCCCACCTTGTGCATGGGATCGCACTTGAACGCCTAAGATCGTCAGCGACTCTTCTTCGCAAACCAGAGACAGTCGATGCAGACTATACTGCACCGTCGGAACCATGAGAACCACAATGCCTCCGGGCATATCCCAACCAGAATTCTCGGCGGCATAGCGAATCAGTTCTCTTAAAGTGACCGACCCAAGATAGAGCCCTTCCTGATCGAGGATGGGCAAAACCTCTAAATCCTGTTCATGCACCAACCGGAACGCCTCAAAAGGATGGCTGGTCGATTCCAGGTAGGGCCGATGCTCATGGATCTCGAATTTCGACAGGGTTTGATCCTTGGGATTCATGCCTTCCAGCTCGAACTCTTCAATCAGGCAAAGATACTGGCCATCTCGAACTAAAGGCAATTGGCTAAAACGAGTATGGTGAGCCTTTTCCAGGGCCTGGGCTGCCGTTAACTCTGGTTCCAGAGCAATAACTTGTTTTGATAGAAGCGCATCGGTGATCATAGCATAAGATTTGAAGCGGTTTTTCTTGGGAAAAAGGCGAGCAAGCCATGCCCAATCCTTAGGGTGCATCCCCTTCTAAATTCCCAAAATCCGGCGGATTATTCAAATCCAGTTTAGGTCCATTAAAAAAGAACCCCAGCAAAAGCGATGGGCATAGGTAAGGCTGGGCAAAACTTTGCAGGCTATCCTTTATGCTTTTCTAGAAATTCACCGAGAATCTGGTTAAATGTTTCCGGAACTTCCATCATCGGCGCGTGGCCGCACTTATCGATCCAATGCAGCTCCGAGTTCGGAATCAATCGCTTAAACTCCTCTGCGACCATGGGCGGGGTGATCGTATCGTTCTTTCCCCAGATCAAGCAAGCCGGAACCGTAATGTCTTTCAACTCATCGCCGAGATTATGTCGAATGGCAGATTTAGCTAAGGCAATCACTTTTATGGCTTTAATCCGGTTGTTGACGATTGAATATACCTCATCCACCAAAGCTTTGGACGCCACTTTGGGATCGTAGAATGTAAGTTCCGTCTTCTTCTTAATGAATTCGTAATCGCCCCGCTTTGGATAGGTCTCGCCCATACCATTTTCGAATAATCCAGAGCTTCCCGTCAAAATAATGGTCTTTACCCGATGCTGCTCCCTAAGCGTGTATACGAGGCCAACGTGCCCACCGAGGGAGTTTCCCAACAGGTGAATCTGATCTAACTTACGGGCTTCCACAAAGCGATGAACAAACTTGACCAGCCCGTTAACGGTGGTATCCAGGACACCTAGATCAAAAAGCGGCAACATGGGAATGAACACCTTATGCGTATGTCTAAAATGTTCTACCAGCCAGCGGAAATTGCTCAGGGCTCCAAACAATCCGTGCAATAGCACCAAGGGTTCCCCCTCGCCCTCTTCAATAAATTTAATCTTACCAATCTGTTTGATCTCGTATTCCATCCTGGGTCTTGAGATTGCTAAATTACTACTGTTTTTCAAAATTATCGTTTTTCCCCTCCCTATTCCTACTCAGCCAAACAAGAGCTCGAAGCTGCAAGGCCATGAAATAAAACCCGCGGTCAAAATCGTACCTTTGGGTCAAAGATAAGTTCCTAATAAGGAACCCCAACCCAGGAACAATGTTCGAAAATCATCGCCTGATTACCCGAGAGGTATGGATCGGTTCACTACCCCTTGGATATCCACATCCGATTCGGGTACAAACCATGACAACGGCCGACACCCTCGACATTGAGGCGACGGTAGCCGAATGCATTCGATGTGCCCAGGCCGGTGCAGAAATCATTCGCATTACGGCACCAAGCCGGAAGGAGGCCGAAGCCTTATCTCCGATCCGTAAAGCCCTCCATGCGAAAGGCTATAAGCAGCCATTGGTTGCAGATATTCATTTTACGCCTCAGGCGGCTGAAATTGCCGCCCGCATCGTCGAAAAAGTCCGGATTAACCCCGGAAACTATGCAGACAAGAAAAAATTTGAAGTAAAATCCTATTCTGATAAAGATTACGAAGACGAAATTGCACGGATTGCAGAGCGTTTTACCCCTTTAGTTCGAATCTGCAAAGAGCATGGTACGGCCATGCGAATCGGCACCAATCACGGTTCTTTGAGCGATCGCATTATGAGTCGATACGGAGACACCCCTATGGGTATGGTCGAAAGTGCGCTGGAGTTCTTGCGGATTGCCCGAGCCGAAAACTACCACCAAATCGTCTTAAGCATGAAATCCAGCAACCCCTTGGTGATGATTGAAGCCTATCGGTTGCTGGTAGAGCAGATGCTTTCCGAGTTTCAGGAAGTCTATCCGCTGCATCTCGGCGTTACGGAGGCGGGCGATGGGGACGATGGCCGCATCAAAAGCGCCCTGGGCATTGGGGGTTTGTTGGAAGATGGCATCGGCGATACCATACGTGTTTCGCTCACCGAAGACCCGGAGAAGGAAATTCCGGTCTGCCAGGCCATTATTCAGCAGTATGCGGAAAACAAATTACCCCTCCGTTCTGCCGCGGATTCTGTCCAAAACAGCCTACCATGGACCCTTCGCCGCAAGCCTTCGCCGCGTAAATCCCTGGGAAAGACGGGCGGGGGGCAGGTCCCTGTTGTCATTGCGGAATGGCCTCATGCGACGGTGACGGCGGCAGATCTAAGGGCCATCGGTTATCGCTATGCGGCTTCACTCGACAAATGGCATATTGGAGACGGCGCCGCCGACTACCTCCATCTTCCCCATGCATTTCCGGATTTCGCCCTTCCTGGGACCTTGGAGATTGTTTTAGGTGCTTCTACCTGGATGGAGAAAGGCCGGCCAGCCGGTTTTCATACATCTTGGAAACCCACCGATTACTTGGCTTTGGAAGCCGATATGAAGCATGGATCCGGGCATCGATTTCTGGTCTGGGATTTAGCCGTGGATGGTCTTTTAGACCAGGAAACAGCAGAAAAACTTGGTAATGACCCAGAGCTCATCCTATGTTTGGGCTCGAGTGAGGAACCTGTTATGGCCGAAATTCGGGCTCAAATACAAAGTCTGAATCATTGGGGCTGTTCGTTTCCCATCATTCTATGGGATATAAGCTCCGATCAAGATAGGGATGCCGTATTGATCCAGCGTACGCGCCACCTGGGACCCTTGATTCAGGATCGTTATGGGGATGGGATCTGGTTGCGTCCACGGCAGGCGAAAGCCCCTTCAGAATCTCCTTATGCCGATGACACAGCCCAGGCCATGCAATTCCGGAATCAAACCGCTTTCTCGCTTTTACAGGCCTCGCGGACGCGCATAAGCAAAACCGAATACATTTCATGCCCCAGTTGTGGGCGGACATTATTCGACCTTCAAGAAACCACGGCCCGGATCCGAAAAGCCACCCACCACCTCAAGGGAGTGAAGATTGCGATTATGGGTTGCATCGTGAACGGTCCCGGTGAAATGGCAGATGCAGACTTTGGGTACGTGGGTAGCGGACCTGGAAAAATTACTTTGTATAAAGGTAAAGAAGTGGTTCGCCGTCAAGTGCCAGCAGAAACGGCCGTCGATGCGCTTATCGACTTGCTCAAAGAAAACCAGGTTTGGGTAGAACCGGCCGAGCCGGAATCCTCGACCCTTTAATTCAGTTCTTCTATAGGCCGTCGACTGATTCGGTCCAAGACCACAAGCAGGGCCAACCCAAGGTAAAACAAGGCGCCCACCTTATGGGTTTCAATTAACTCTGAAAAGAAATTATTTACGAACGCTGCGGCAAGAAGCATGGCAACCCCCAGGGTGCAATTCCGATAAAATCGATCGTTAAAACGCCAGTAAATCCGCTGCGCCTGGGCAAAGGCAACCATAATTAGTATGGCATAAATAATCATCGCAGGCCAACCCTGCTCGGTCAGCATGTATAGGAAATAGTTATGGGTCGTCGATTGCTCCGGATTACGACTCACATAAGTCTTAAAGGAAGTAACCGCATAAGGTTTGTAGTAATAGTAGAATGCATTGGGGCCAACCCCTTTGATGGGCTCGTCTTGGCTCATGCGGACGGCAGCAATCCACCGGTACAATCTTTCCATCGAAGACATATCCTCACCCCGGAAAGTCGCGACCACGTGCTCCGCAAAATTCTTACGCATGTACGTGCGCTCATAATTGGGACGAAACTCCAGGTACTGATTATCCTTGATCATGTAGACCATGAGCAGGGCGACCAGGCCATAGAAAGCGGGCATCACCCAATGGGCTAAGCGCCATTTGATGGCCAATCCAATTACCACGGCAAATGCGACGGCTAAAATAGCGGCCCGTGCATAGGTCAAATAGATGATGGGAATAAATGCGAGGAGAAGAACAAAAAGAAATACTCGAATCAAGGGGCGTTGCTTTGCTTGAGCGAATGCCACCCAAATCAGGGGGAAGAACATCGAGAGCACGGTGGAATAGTCCACGTGGTTATAATAAAGCGCTCCGATGGCTTTCTCTACCCGACGAAAATGAAAGCCCAATTGTGCATGCCGGTAGTTGATGATCAGCGCCGTGATCAGCAAAGGGATAAGGAATACCGTGAAGGCCATCTTGAAGTCCCGCTTCTTCTGAAAGATAAAGAGCGGAAAAACAAAGAAAGCGGCCAAAAACCATGATTTAGCCAGGGCAAACTTCATGCTGAACAGCAGCTCCTTAGAAAAGGCAACGGTGATCAGCATCCATACAAACTGAAAGAAGATAATGAGAACCAAAGGATGACCTAGCCACCAGCGGGGAATCAGCTTTGGGTTCCGTGCCAAAAGCAAAGGAAGCAAAAGCATGTATAACCACATCAAGGGTTCATCGGGCAGAGAGGTCCCCAGGGCCCCATCCATCAACCAGAAGTCAATAGAAAAGGGGATGGTTGCCAAAAGCACCCAAAAAGCGGCTTTCCAGTTGAGTCCGAAAAGCAGCAAATAGAGAAAAAGGAAAGGTAAAAGCGCGAAGACATAGTTGCCGGTTACTGAAAACCCCACGACAGCAAGGATCATGACCGCAAGGGCCATCCAGTCTAAAGGTATCCAGTTACGAGCCAGGGTGATCATCTATCGCTGCACTTCAATGAGAATCTGATAATAGGTTCTCAGGAGTATATATATCGCACTAAAGAATACCCCAATACCCAGAATAATGATGATGGACATCAGGGTGCCCGGACCATGGGGGTTCGTTGGGGCGTGCGCCGGCGTCACGACTTGAATGAAGTTGGCTTCATCGACATCATTACCGGTCGAAAATTCATTAAGTATCGTCAGGTACTTTGCCCGGTCAATGACCAGCTGATCCTTGATGGAGCTCACATTCTGAATATGCTCCATGGCCCGCCCGAACCCCGGCTTCCCGCTCATCTTCACCGAGGAAAGAATGAGGTTTTCCCTGCCCGGACTCAAAATGTCGTAAATACCGTAATCTGTGCGAAGCGATCCTAGAGAATCCGTCAGCTGAACAATGGTTTGATCCAGCTCTTCTATCTTGCGTTCCAGGGAACCGATAACTTTCTCCCTCATCTGAATGTAATATCCCCGAAATACCCCTTCCATGTGGGTAACAGAGAGATTAACCACGGCCGCGGCTCTTTCGGGATCGGTATCCTTAAAGAACACTTCGGCTGAGGTGTACTCCGTCCGCTTCAGTTTATAGTTCTTCCGGAATATCTCCCGAAGTTTTCCCCGATCTTCCGGGTCCTGGGGGTTTAGCGAATAGGCTTTATATAGATCGAGATCTCGGGCAACCATCTCCCGGACCGTATCCGAGACCGCGATGACCGAAAGGCGATCGATATCATCGTCTCCCCCGAAATAATCGACAAAACGCATCTCATCCCGGAATATATTATTCCGGTCTGCGTAAAGCGGGTTGTTCACAAATATATCTGACTTCGCCTGGTATTTATCTTTGCGGATCAGAAGAAATGCAACGCCGAGAACGGCAATCGCTAAAGTAATCAGCCCGACTTGCTTCCTCTTATCTCGGAGGGTCTGGGCAATGTCAACCAAATCAAAACGGGGCGTAGACATGGGTACGGTAAGAATTATAGGGGCTAAACTTAAACATTTTCACGAAATCAACCGGAAAATTCCTTCTATAAACTTAGGGTGATCAGATAATAGACTCTCCCGCCTGCATTTTTGCCGCATTTTCCGCGAACTCCAATGCTTCGATCATTTCTCCGATATCTCCATCCATGAAATCGTCCAGGTTGTAGATGGTCAAGCCAATGCGGTGGTCGGTTACCCGCCCTTGGGGATAGTTATAGGTTCTAATTTTCGCCGATCGATCTCCAGAACTAACCAGGCTTTTTCTTCTGGACGCAATCTCTTGCTCGTGTTTTCTTACTTGTTCTTCATAGAGAATCGTACGCATCATTGCAGTGGCCTTTTCCCGGTTACCGAGCTGCGTTCTTTCCGTCTGGCAGGTCACCACCGTTCCGGTGGGAATGTGCGTCAGAATGACTTTGGTCTCCACCTTATTGACATTCTGACCCCCCGCACCCCCGCTTCGCGCCGTTTCCATCTTAAGATCAGACTCCTTCAGTTCAAAATCAATCTCGTCCGCTTCTGGCATCACAGCCACCGTCGCCGCGGAAGTATGCACCCGGCCGCTCCCTTCCGTGGTGGGAACCCGTTGCACACGATGGACGCCGCTTTCGAACTTTAACACGCCGTAAACGTCCTCCCCGCGGACCTCCAACTGGATTTCCTTATATCCGCCCATGGTTCCCTCGGCTTCGGAGATAACCGCCATTTTCCATCCCTTCTTTTCGCAAAATCGCATATACATGCGGGCCAAATCCCCCGCAAAAAGGCTGGCTTCATCTCCGCCCGTTCCCGCCCGAATCTCCAAGATGGCATTCTTCCCATCCTGCGGGTCTTTCGGGATCAGCAGCTGGCGAATGGTACCTTCTAGGTCATCCTTGGTTTCGTTCAAGGTTTCCAGATCGGATTCAGCGAGCTCTCTCAATTCCTGATCCTGTTCTTCGGCCAGCACCTCTTTGGCAAAGCGGATATCTTCCACCACCTTCCGATACTTACCATAAACCTGTACAATAGGCTCGAGCTTTCGATACTCCTTGCCTAACTGAGAGAACTTTTTATTATCTGAAACGACCTCCGGGTTGGTCAGTGCAATACCCAATTGATCAAAGCGGGCCTTAATTGCTTCCAATTTGTCTATCATATAGTCATTGCTTTCGTAAAGCAGTCTCCGACGGCGACGGAAACAGGGGGTTTTTGACACGGGGACCAGGCCCCGCCATCAAATATAAATGGATTCAGTCCCAATCTATGGCGGGTACAGCCATGCAGGCTATATCCAAACAAACCGCTATCCAGCCAAACTGGGTAACGGTTTGATTCTTATTTAAAACAGGCTACAAGGTCCGCTTCACTTCCACTTCGTCGTATCCCTCAATGATATCTCCAACTTGAATATCATTGAAATTTTTCACCATGAGTCCGCATTCGTAACCTGCACTCACTTCCTTCACATCATCCTTGAATCGCTTCAGCGAGGCCAGTTCTCCCGTATGAATAACGATGCCATCGCGAATTACATTCAATTTGGTATTGCGCGTCATCTTTCCATCGAGCACATATCCGCCGGCCACCGTACCCAAGCCACTGATCTTGTAAACTTCCCGCACTTCCACATTGGCCACGGTTTTCTTTTCGATCTTCGGCTCCAGCAGGCCTTCCATGGCGCTCTTCACCTCTTCGATCGCATCGTAAATGATAGAATAGGTTCGAATCTCGATGTTTTCCATCTCCGCAAGTTTGGCCGCGGAAATAGCCGGTCGCACCTGGAAACCGATGATAATGGCATCGGAGGCGGTGGCCAAGAGAACATCGCTTTCGGTAATCTGGCCCACGCCTTTGTGGACAACATTCACGGCGACTTCTTCGGTAGACAGTTTTTGGAGGGAGTCACTTAAGGCCTCTACCGAGCCATCAAAGTCTCCCTTGATGATAATGCCCAGCTCCTTAAAGTTGCCCAGCGCAAGTCGACGGCCGATCTCTTCGAGGGTAATATGCTTGCGCGCGCGGATGCCCTGCTCCCGCATGATCTGTGATCTATGCGTGGCTATGGACTTGGCGTCATTCTCTTCTTCGTAAACTTTAAGCTTTTCACCGGCTTGCGGGGCACCATTCAATCCCAGCACCTGTACCGGTACCGAAGGCCCGACTTCTTCGACGCGCTTACCGCGGAAGTTAAACATGGCCTTGATTTTACCATAATACTGACCGCAGACAATAATATCTCCTTGTCTGAGCGTTCCAGACTGAACAAGAATGGTCGCTTGGTACCCCCGGCCCTTGTCCAGCGAAGCTTCGATCACAGACCCTGTAGCCGGACGATTGGGGTTGGCTTTCAGTTCTAACATCTCCGCTTCCAGGCCAATCTTCTCCAAGAGCAGGTCAATATTAATCCCCTTCTTGGCAGAGATTTCCTGGCACTGGTATTTTCCACCCCAGTCTTCGACCAGAATGTTCATGGCCGCCAGCTGTTCCTTGATCTTCTCTGGATTTGCGGTCTCCTTGTCAATCTTGTTGAGGGCAAAAACCATCGGCAGGTTCGCCGCCTGGGCATGCGAAATGGCCTCTTTGGTTTGAGGCATGATCGCGTCGTCGGCCGCAATAACGATAATAGCTACGTCCGCCACCTTAGCTCCCCGAGCCCGCATGGCTGTAAAGGCTTCGTGACCTGGTGTATCCAAAAAGGTAATCTTCTTGCCACTCTGGGTTTCCACCTGATAGGCACCAATATGTTGCGTGATTCCCCCTGCTTCACCGGAAACGACATTCGCCTCCCGGATATAGTCAAGCAGGGAAGTCTTACCATGGTCTACGTGTCCCATGATGGTCACGATGGGTGCCCGTGGTATCAAATCTTCCTCATTGTCCTCATACTCTTCATCCAGGTCGGCTTCGTCTTCCAGGTCGATGAACTCGACTTCGTATCCAAACTCACCGGCAACCAGCTCAATGACTTCCGCATCCAGCCTCTGGTTAATAGAAACCATGATGCCCAGGTTCATACACTTGCTGATCACGTCCGCAAAGCTTACGTCCAGTAGACTGGCCAATTCGCTTACGGAAATAAATTCCGTAACCTGTATGGAAGTTTCCTGTCTTGCTTCTTCCTCCGCCCTTCTTTCGGCCATCTCCTCCCGCTTACTGCGGCGGTATTTAGATTTGGCTCCCTTCCGGGTACTTCCGGCCGCCATTTTGGCCTGGGTCTGCCGAATCTTTTCCTGAATGGCTTTGGCGTCAATTTCTTGTTGTTGAGGGCTCAGCGCCTGTCCGCGGCCTCGGCGATCTCCAGCGCCGCGTTTCCCCGTCTGGGTTCTGCCGGTACGCGAACCTGAACGAAGTGATTCGGGTCGTTTGGCCACAGGAATCCGCTTCCTTTTCTTCTCTCTTCCTTCTGAACCGGAAGGTGTGGCGGGCAATTCAATCTTACCAATAATCTTGGGGCCCTCCAGCTTGGGCGCCTTCATTTCAATATGAGCCGGAGCGTTGACTTTTGGCGTATCTTTTTCCGGTTTGGCATCTTCGGCAGGCGCCTTCGTTGCCGTATCTGGCGCATCTTTCTGCGCATCTTTTTTGGTTGCCTTCGGTGTCGTTTCTTCCGGTGCCGCTGTCTCCTTCTTAGTTCCCTCTCCTTTCTTTCGCGCTGCAGCCGGCTTTCTCGACCGTCCATCCGCTCCCAGAACGTCGAGGTCAATCTTCCCTAATATGTGCGGACCTTCCAATTTGGGGGATTTCACACCCAGATGATCCTCCTTTTTCTCTTCTTCTTCTTCCTTCGGTCCGGTTTCCTCGGCCGGGGTCTCTGCCGCCGGCGCCTCGGGTTCCTTTTCTAAGGTCGGTTCCACCTTGGGCAGTTCCGCTTCGGCCGCGGGGGCCTCGACGCGCTCCTCTGTGGTGGCCTCTTCCTCCTTGTCGCGCTTTTGTTCTTCTGCCTCTTCTGCGACTTCCTCTTTCACCTCCGCATCCTTTGCTACCGGCGCTTCTTCCGCAGCCTCCAGCTTATCCTTTATTGTCAGGTCCAGCTCTTCCTTCGTTTTTCCTATTCCTTCTAGCATGGGCCCCTTGGGCAAAGCAATCTCCTCACTCTTGCGTTTGGTTAGTTTGTCCTGGGCAAACTCCTCCTGCAAGGCGTCGTACATCACCTCCGTGATTTTGGCGTTCGGATTACTCGGGATATCAAACCCTTTGCTGGAAAGGAACTCAATCAAGGTGTCTTTACCTATATTAAATTCCTTAGCAGCGGCAAGTAATCTGGGTGTTTTTGTTGTTGTTGACATTCGAATATTTACTCAAAAAAATGTGCTGGAAAAATTCTTAAAACTCCTTCCAACCTATGATACAAACCTAAGCCATTTTCCCGACAGTGCCTGAAAACCGGGAATCCATACGGGTTTCAGGTCGGGAAAAAACGCTAGCTTTCGTCTTCTTCTTCTTTAAATTCTTCTTCAAGAATTTTCTGAACCTCTCGAATTGTTTCTTCCTCCAGATCTGTGCGTCGCACCAACTCTTCTACAGAGAGTTCCAATACACTTAATGCAGTATCGCATCCGATCTTACGAAACTCATCGATAATCCAGGATTCAACCTCATCGCTAAACTCATCCAAGTCGATATCATATTCAATTTCATCGTCTGGTGAGTCTCTATACACATCGATGCTGTAACCCGTCAACTCCTGAGCCAGTTTAATATTCACTCCTTTTTTTCCAATCGCTAGGGATACCTGCTCTGGCTCCAGATATACGTCTGCGTGCATGGTCTCAAGGTCCAAATCGATGCTGCTTATCCGAGCGGGGGTTAATGCCCTTTGAATGAGCAGCTGCTGATTGGTTGTGAAATTGATGATATCAATATTTTCATTACGAAGCTCCCGGACAATCCCATGGATACGGCTCCCTTTCATTCCCACGCAAGCCCCCACGGGGTCAATCCTATCATCATAGCTTTCAACCGCTACCTTGGCTCTTTCCCCTGGCTCTCTTACGATCTTTCTAACCACGATCAACCCATCCATGATTTCAGGCACCTCGATCTCCAGGAGTTTTTCCAGGAACGAGGGATGGGTCCGGCTCAATATAATGATCGGGTTGTTATTGCGCATTTCCACCTTTTTCACCACCGAACGGATGGTTTCCCCTTTCTTAAAGAAATCACTGGGAATCTGTTCGCTCTTTGGTAGAATCAACTCATTGCCTTCATCATCGAGCAATAAAATTTCCTTTTTCCAAATCTGATATACCTCCCCAGTAATGATCTCTCCTACCCGATCGGCATATTTCTTCAAAAGGTTATTCTTTTTCAGATCACCAAGACGAGCGGCCAAAGTCTGCTTGGCTGCGAGGATGGCCCGTCGTCCAAAATCAGTTACATTCACCTCTTCATAGACCTCCTCTCCGACACTATAGTCAGGCTCAATGCGAATCGCCTCCGAGAGCGGAATCTGCATGTTCTCATCTTCTACCATTCCATCTTCTACGATCTCCCTACGACGAAATATCTCCAGGTCCCCGGTTTGGTCGTTTACGATAACATCGAAGTTTTCATCCGTAGAATACTTCTTTCGCAGCAATGTCTTAAATACATCTTCGATCACCTTCATAAGCGTCGGCCGGTCAATATTTTCCGCGTCCTTGAATTCTTGGAATGAATCAATAAGGTTGATGCTTGACATGGTATTTCTCTGTTTATCCTCTCGAGGAGGGTCTTATAAAATATAAAATTAAAAAATGACTTGGACGATGGTTTTTTCTATGTCACTATAGGGAATCTCATGTACTTGAGGTGGATCCTTTTTCTTTCCGGGAATTTCCAAGGTCATGGTTTCTTCTCCCACCTCCTTTAATACCCCCGTTTTCTCATTGGTCTCTCCTTTCCGCTTTACGGAAACCGTTCTTCCCTTATTCTTAATATATTGCCGATGTTGCGTCAATGGTTCATCAACCCCTGGACTCGACACCTCCAATGAAAAATCCCCTTCGGGAAACCATCCTTGGGCTTCAATCAGGGGATATAGCTTTCGGTTTATTTCCGCGCAGCGGCCGATGGATATCCCCGAATCCGCGTCTAGGTATACCTTGACGGTGTTGGTGGGTTTGATCCGTATCTGGACGACAAACATATCCGACCCTTCTAGCAAAGGCTCCAGCAGTGCCTGAATCTCCTCAATATATTGCTCTTTCATCCGTATTTAAAATAAATCAAGGGGACCCAAGTCCCCTTCAGTTCAAAAGCCAACGATTTCCATGCAAATTTAGGTAGAATTATCGTTTTGAACAAAATGATCACCAAACAAATTATGCTAACCTTAACGAGGCTTGAATAGAAGCTTTGTATCTTTGAACTACCCTTATGTATATTAAACTTTTCATTTTTGCTATTGCCTTTTATTTTTTGTTCCGGTTTATACTAAGAGTGGTCTGGCCTCTGATACAGATATCCCGGGCAACTCAGGCCAAAATAAAGGAAATGCAGGAGCAGATGTCCCAAATGAATCCAAATCATGGACATCGTGCTCCCGGCACATCGACTAAAAAACAAGAGGAATCCCGGCAGCCAGAAGGGGAGTACATAGAATTTGAGGAAATAAAGGGATAGGTCCGCTGCCTACCGGCTGCCATGACCTCCTCATCGCTGGCTTTTCTGGAAACGCGCCTCCAATTCTTCTTGGGAATAGGTTTGCATAAAACTGGCGCACCACCACTGGTTTCCATGCAAATCCTCGAATCCACATTCCCGGTCTCCATAATATCTTTCGACCGGCTCTAAGAGTACCCGCGCTCCACGTTCCTGGGCGCGCCGAAACACTTCATCGAGGTCTTCTACATAAACATAATTCATTCCTTGACGGGAAGGCCAGGCTGGGCGAGCAGCGCCCATCATGATAACGGTGTCTCCAATCCGAATTTCCGCATGACCATCGGGATTCTGAGCTGCATCTTCCATGGTCTCTCCCTGAAATACATATTTCATAAATTCCATTTGCTTGGCCACGTCTTCGACCATTAGGTAGGGACAAACCGTGGAATAGCCTGGACGCTGAAAAGGTGTTTTGTGCTTCATAACTTAATAGCTTCATGTTTCCTGCAAACTTACCCGTGCATCTGGAGGAAAAATAGAATCAATCGGACGTTTTATCCCGGAACGAAGCCATGACTTATTCCCAGTTCAAAAAATCCTAGATTTAATCGTTCATCATGGTACACTATCAAACCATCCTGCCGCCGGTCGACCTTCAGCCTTTCGTTCGCTTTTATTGGGTTTTGGAAAGTGAAACGGCCTATACTCACCAATCCATGGCTTCTGTTTGCCCTGAACTACTCTTCCATTATGAGGGACGGTCCGACGAAATAGGGCCGGATGGGAGGCAAAGCCCTTCCTTTATTTCAGGAATCAGCGCCCCCACTGGCCAGCCTAGGAACTTCACCATCCGTCAAAGCTTTGGACTTTTTGGCCTGTACTTGTACCCCTTTGCAATTCCTCTCCTCTTTGACCATCCG
>CAZYEZ010000048.1:0-1122 GCA_964646775.1 uncultured Chitinophagaceae bacterium
AAACAATGCGTGCTGGAATACCTCGGGTTTTAAAGACCCTTCGATGGCTCGATGGTCCCCCTCTCTTTTTATAAGTTCAGGTTCTGAAGAGCCGTTTTTTGCCTCGCCATTTTTTGTTTATGTTTGCGGCGAAGTCCAGAAGGACTTTCCGGGGTGCCCTAATATTTCAGGCTGAGATCATACCCGACGAACCTCGACCAGGTAATGCTGGTTAGGGACTGAATCATATCATTTCAGCCATTTTGGAATTTGACCTGGCCAAGTAGTGGTGCACCTGCTTAGGCATGGCGATGGGGACTAACATTTCCGGTTTGTTTATTCAAAATAAGATATGTTATGTCAGCAAAACGACTTTGTACGCTTTCTTTACTCCTGTCGTTTAGCCTACCCGCATGGGCGCAAACCGACACCACAGACTTCTCTCCCCGGTTGGGTGTAGAGATGTTGGCGCCGGTAGAAGTGCGTGCCCTCCGTGTGGGAAAGCGCGATCCATTCGTACACCATCAATTGGGGAAAGCGGAAATTCAGAAAAATAATCTCGGGCAGGATTTGCCTTACGTCCTCCAGTATACGCCTTCGGCCGTGGTAACCTCTGATGCAGGGAACGGCGTCGGTTATACGGGGATTCGCATTCGAGGAACGGATGGGGTTCGCATGAATGTAACCTTGAATGGCATACCTATGAATGATGCCGAATCGCAGGGGACTTTCTTTGTCAATTTTGCGGACTTGGCCTCCTCCACGGGCTCTGTTCAACTTCAGCGCGGCGTCGGCCCCTCTACTTATGGTTCCCCTTCTTTTGGGGCTTCCATGAGCATTCATAATCTGGAGCAAATGGACTCGGCCGGTGCAGAGTGGGTGAGCAGTTTCGGGTCTTTTCAAACCTGGCGGCAAACCTTAAAGGCGGGGACCGGAAAGCTAAAGCACGGATTTCAGTTTGATCTTCGTCTCTCACGCCTGGGGTCTCAAGGGTTTATTGATCGCTCAGCGAGCGATCTGCGGGCTCTCCAGTTTATCGCGGGCTGGGAAGCGTCTCCGAAAACCAGTCTTAAATTCATGTTAAATTTTCTATCATATACTTTCCAACTATACTTTGATTTTAGCGGTTATACCGATATGGCC
>CAZYEZ010000048.1:1132-13983 GCA_964646775.1 uncultured Chitinophagaceae bacterium
TGGTGATGACCGGAAAGGAGAAGACGGGTCAGGCATGGAATGGCACGCCGGAAGCGAAGGTGAAAGGCGATGAGGTCGGCCTGCTGGAACATTATGAGCGGAATAAGGGGATGCTGTATTTTAGCAGCCAAGACTCGACGCGATTATTTAGTGCCTCTAATCGAAAGTATAATTATTTTACTTACGAAGATCAGACGGATAATTACCAGCAGGATTATTATCAGGGGTTTTTACATCATCAGTTTTCTTCGCATTGGCGGGGCCATGTCGGACTGTTTCTTACTCGAGGTCGGGGATTCTACAAAGAATTTAGGGAGCAGGCCACCTATTCCACCTATGGGCTTCAGAATCCAGTCTATGGCGCCGATACGGTTCAAGCCACGGATCTGATCCGCGAGCTCTGGCTGGATAACTATTATTATGGTGGCGTCTTCTCTCTGCTTTATCAGAAGGACTTAACCCGCTTGACTTTCGGCGGAGGACTTTATCAGTATCAGGGAGACCATTACGGTTTTATCCGATGGGCCAGCCATGGGGGTGTTCCTGCCGATCATCGCTGGTATCTGGTAGACGCCCTGAAGACGGACGGGAATCTATACGGCAGACTTCAGCAGCAATGGGGCTCGTCTCTACATGCTTTTGCGGATCTGCAGCTCAGGTCGGTAGACTATCAGATATTTGGTTTTCGGGATTTTCCAGATTTAATGCCCCGCGGGAAATATCTGTTTTTCAACCCGAAACTGGGATTGAGCTACTACCTCAAAGAGTCGGGGATTGCCCGGCAGAAGCTTTACTTATCTGGGGCTGTTTCCAATAAAGAACCCAATCGAAATGATTTCGAGACGGCGGCCAACGAGCAACCCCGCCCGGAGCGCCTTTACGATATCGAAGGAGGCTTTTCCTGGGAAACCACCCGAGGTAGTCTATTGATTAACGGGTTCTATATGCATTATAAAGATCAGCTCATCCTGACCGGTCAAATCAACGATGTGGGCGCTTACACCCGTAGGAATGTAGACCGAAGCTATCGAGCCGGTTTGGAGTTGGTTGGAGGCTATCAGCTCTTTCCCTGGTGGCGCATGGACGGAAATCTGAGTTTGTCCCGAAACCGGATCTCCAATTTTATTGAGTATATGGATGATTATGACTTGTCAGAGGGTGGACAGAGAGCCATCCACCACGGGGAAACAAATATTGCCTTTTCGCCTTCTGTCGTCGGATATATTGGCGCGACCTTCATGCCATTTCGGCAGGGCGCACTGCAGCCCTTCGCATTGGAGTTGCTGGGCAAGCATGTGGGATCCCAGTATCTCGATAATACCTCTAATCCAGACCGAAAACTGGATGCCTACTCTCTGATTGACCTGAGGTTGCGCTATACATGGGTTAAGGGCCCATGGAAGGAAATGGGTCTGTTTCTCCATTTGCAGAATCTCGGAAACCTGCAGTATGAAAGCAATGGCTATACTTATAGCTACTACTATGGAGGGGAAACCATTACCGAAAACTTCCTTTTCCCCCAGGCCGGGATGAACTGGATGGCCGGCTTATCCATGAAATGGTAAAATATTGACAAAATCAGAAAAAAGGCGGGGTTCCGGAAGGAATTCCGCCTTTTCAGATTCCGGAGAATGCTTAGATTTGCTAGTCTTCAAAGACTTGGCAATAAAATTGATGAGTCAGTAAGAGATAATCAATTACAAATTTATGTTAGGATACTATTTGATAGCAGGTGTCATGTTCCTGGTGGGCATGTATGTGAGCAATCGACTGAAGTCGAAGTTTCGGGAATATTCAGAAATTCCGATATCAGCTGGATTGTCCGGAAAGGAAATTGCAGAAAAGATGTTGAGAGATAATGGTATTTACGATGTGAAGGTGCATTCTTCGCAAGGCTTTTTATCCGACCACTACAATCCAACCAATAAAACGGTGAATCTTAGCCCGGACGTCTATGCAGGGAGAAGTATTGCGGCAGCAGCGGTGGCCGCCCACGAATGTGGCCATGCCGTTCAGCATGCAACGGCCTATAGCATGCTTCAGCTTAGAAGCAAGCTGGTTCCCATCGTGCAGGTGAGTACGAACCTTTCTCACTGGATTATTTTAGCCGGTATCGGGTTTATGGGTTTTGGCGGGGGGAATCAGACGGTTTTACTCGTGGGTATTGGACTCTTTGCATTTTCTACGCTTTTTTCGCTGGTGACCTTACCGGTTGAGTACGATGCAAGTCGCCGAGCGCTGGTCTGGATGGAAAATACCGGACTGACTTCTTCTGCCGAGCATGAAGGTGCCCGAGATGCCCTCAAATGGGCGGCAAGGACTTATGTGGTAGCAGCAATCAGTGCGGTGGCCACGCTGGTCTATTACATACTGATTTTTATGAATCGGCGCGATTAAACGCGCCGGTCCCGGGGCAAGGCCCGAGATATTCACCGGAGGGTGGTTTTGTAGAGATGCTTCGTTCCAGCGACCAAGCGCGATGGGACGGGGCGAGGATTGAATCTTAGATATGAATTCATTATCGTTCGAAGCGTTCAGGAAATGGATGGACCAGGGTGCCTGGATTATTGATTGTAGGGACAGCGCCGATTATCAGGACGGATTTATTCCTGGGTCGCTTTTTTTAGGGGGTCAAGCATCGATGACCGAATGGGCGTCCTTTTTGATTCCCCAAGATAAGCCCCTGCTTTTTGTGCTCCATAAAGGGGGAGAGCAGGCGATGGTCGCGCTGCTTGCAAAACTGGGGTTAGGAAACCAGCTCAAAGGTTATCTGGAAGGGGGGTTTGAGACATGGAGAAAAAGCGCGGAGCCCATCGACATGCTCATTGAGATTGAGGCCGACGAGCTGGCCATGGATCTTCCGCATGACCCGAAGATCCAGGTTCTCGACGTACGCCCCATCGAATCTTTTGAGCAAGGTCATATTCAAGGGGCGACCCAGGCCAGCCTCGAGCTGCTCGTGGATCCCTTTTCTATTGCCGTATTAGACCCCGACCAGAATCTATACATTCATTCGCATCGCGGCTATCGATCGCTGGTTGCGGCCTCTCTTTTTAAGCGCCAAGGTTACCATAATTTGCGAGTGATCAAAGGAGGTTGGGAAGAGATTCAGAAGCATCCCGGCATCCCCTTGGTCTGGGGTAGCACAGACCCCATCCAAGATGCGGTGGTGGATCGCGGCTAATCGCGAGCATACCTCAATGCGGGACAGGGCATTAAAGGGCAGACGCCCTTTTTCATCCGCACCTCATTTCCTCTTGACCATGTTTTTTGCTTCCCTGTTTTTTTGCCCCGATACCTTGTTAAAAAAAAGAGAGGGATATCTTATGGGTTTTGCGCTTATAAAACTATATTTGGGAAGATATTTTGATGACTATGAAGTTATTTTCCCGATTTGGTTTGACCGCGGCGGCCTTGTTCATGAGTTGGGGTTCCATGGCTCAGGGAGATTCGGACCCGGGTATGTCGACCGTAGGCGCCCTAAGAAGTGGATCCGTACAGCCCATGGGACAGTATCTGTATGAATCAGAAAAAACCCAGTTAACGGTTTCGCATGCGATGGCCAATGGAGAGCGGGGCGTGGTTATCCAAAATCCCCGCCTCGGTATGCGCATCCCTTTATTATCCGATGGATACCTGGATCTTCGTATGGAGATGCAGGCAGTTTATGGAGAACTGGCGGATATAGCGGGCTTGGGTGACCTCATGGTGGCTTATACTTATCGGATCCCACCCGTAGAAACGCCCTTGACATGGCAGTTCACAGGAGGATTTAAACTGGCAACCGGGAACGCCACCCTAACCGACGGAAAAAACCGCCCCCTGCCCATGGCCTATCAACCCAGTTGGGGGACGACGGATCTGATCTTAGGTGTGAATATGTGGGTTCAAAGGTATTTTAGCGTGGCGCTGGGGTATCAGCAACCCATCATAAATTATAACGATAACCTTTATACCGGCTTTTCGGCCGATAACGAGATTCTTTATAGCGATCGGGACTACCCGCTTTCGAAACGTTTATATCGGTTCGGAGATCTGATGCTGCGGGCGGAAGGACATTATAGTGGGGATCGCGCGGGTATTTCCGCGGGACCTCTACTGTTCTACCATCTGGGCGACGATCTTTATGAATATGTGGACGGCCGAACCTATGCGCATGAAGGTTCCAAAGGATTTAGCTTAAATGTTTCTGGTAATGCCTTTGTTCGCTTTGGCCGCTACGGCTCATGGAAGCTCGAGCTGAGCGGTGGATTGCCCCTTTTTGCTCGGGATGTGCATCCTGATGGCTCCATGCGTTCATGGATACTTATTCCCGGTATCTCGTATTTCTTCAACCAGGAATCGGTGATGTTTAACTAGGTTAAACAGGTCCTGGTTTATCGGGTAGAAATCTTAGGATTAAATCGGATTAGGAAGGTTCCCTGCTGCTCGCTAAGGCTCGCTTAGGGTTTTGAATAGGGATGCAAATCGGATCTCTTCAGATGCTTAAAGGCGGCTTTTTAGACGGCTTTTAGACGACTTTAAGGAATTCTCCGTATTTCGGCGCCCAGCTGGTTGAGCCGGAGGTCAATATCCTCATACCCCCGATCAATCTGATCAATGTTGTGAATGGTGCTCTTCCCATTCGCCGAAAGCGCGGCAATCAGCAAGGCAACGCCTGCGCGTATATCCGGCGAAACCATGGTTATACCCCTTAGCGGAGTCTGGCGATTCATTCCGATGACCACGGCCCGGTGAGGGTCGCAAAGGACGATTTGTGCGCCCATTTCAATGAGCTTGTCGACGAAGAACAGTCGACTTTCGAACATCTTTTGGTGAATAAGCACCGTTCCTTTAGCCTGGGTAGCTACGACTAGAATGATACTGAGTAAATCAGGCGTAAATCCCGGCCATGGATGGTCTGAAATGGAAAGAATGGATCCATCGATAAATCGCTGAACCAAATAGCTTTCCTGAGCGGGGACCCGCAAATCGTCTCCTTCGAATTCCAGTTGAATTCCCATCCTTTCAAAAGTTTGAGGAATCATGCCCAGGTTTTCCCGGCCCACATTCTGGATTAGGATTTCGCTCTGGGTCATGGCCGCCATGCCAATGAAAGAGCCCACCTCGATCATATCGGCCTGCATACGATGTTCGCCGCCTCTCAGTTCCTTGACGCCTTCCACCAGAATCAGATTGGATCCAATCCCGCTAATCCGCGCGCCCATGCGGTTAAGCAAATGGCAGAGCTGCTGCACATAGGGCTCGCAGGCCGCATTGTAAATCCGGGTAACGCCATCGAGGAAAACCGCGGCCATGATGATATTCGCCGTACCGGTAACGGAGGGTTCCTCAAGCAGCAGGTCGGCGGGGCGCATGGATCGCCCATCCAAACTAAATTGATGATGGTCCGGATGAAAGGAGAAACGAACGCCCAGTTTTTCAAATCCCCGAATATGGGTATCGAGGCGACGGCGTCCGATTTTGTCGCCCCCGGGTTGCGGAATATGCGCTTCCCCAAACCGCGCGAGCATAGGACCGGCCATCATGACGGCGCCGCGCAGCTTTCCCGATTTTCGGGCAAAACTTTCGCTTACGAAATCGTCTATGCGTAAATTCTTCGCCTCCAGGCGAACCACGCCCTTCTCGGGACGCTCTACCGATACGCCCAGATCCTCCATCAGCTCAAGTAAGGTGTTGACATCGAGGATGTTGGGGACCTGATAAAAGGTAAGGGGCTGATCGGTTAAAAGGGCGGCGCAGAGCACTTGAAGCGCTTCGTTCTTGGCGCCCTGGGGCTGAATGGTCCCCTGGAGCCGATGACCACCTATGATTTCAAAGCTTGCCATAATGCTGCGATATTGGCTGGGTGAGCGAGATTTAGACGAAAGAGGGGATCAGGATTTATTTTTGTTCTTATACTTTCGGTTTTTGTTGTAACCGCCGCTGTAATTGGAGTTCCCCCCCTGAAAATGGCGATGGTTACTTCCCCCTTTATGGCGGGATCCGCCTGCTTTAGATTTAAAGTGAGGTCTTGCTTCCACCGGTACGCGATAGCCACCCGGGATTAATTCAAGCTCTCCGTTTGTAAGGGCAAGCAGTTCGTTCTTGACCATGTCGTCGTGAATCGGCTCTTTATGCCAGTTGGCATAAGCCAGCTTCATGTAATAGCCAATGATCTGCGTAAATCCCTGCTTTTTTTCGGGATCGGTTTCGGCCAATGCTTTTTCGATCAGCGATTCCAGGTTTCTGCCCAGATGCCTATGCCGAATTTTAGATTGGGGATAGGGAATCACTGCCGGCTTCTTGTATAATTCTTCCGGCGTGGGAGGGGGATAGGGCGCATCCACATCGAGTTTAAAATCCGAGATCTGGTGCAAATGATCCCAGAGTTTATGCTTGTAATCTTCGATGGTTTTTAGATGCGGGTTCAAAGTGCCCATTAACTCGATAATGGCCTCCGCATTTCGGTTTCGCTTTTCCCGGTCTTCGATGGTAAGCAGGTATTCTACCATGCTTTGCACGTTCCGACCATATTCGGGCATAAGCAGTTTGCTTCTCGTGGTATTGTATTCCATGGGTTGATAAAAATTATTTGACTAGGCGGGACGGAGCGGGCGTTTCCCGGTTCTCCTTCCCTTATTTGAAAGATGGTTGGATGAATTTTTTGATTGACCTTTTGAATGAGCTTTTGAATGAACTGAAACGAACTTTGAACGAACTCTAAACGAACTCTAAACGAACTCTAAACGAACGGAAAAGAATTCAACCCTAACGAAACAGAACAGCCGAGGGCATCCATGGAGCCGTTTTTATGTCCCCCTTTTCGTACTTCAACAGAGGACTTAGGTTTTGGTCAGGGTTTTGGTCGAGGCAAGATCAGCGCCTGGGTTCCAAAAAGTCAAAAAAGTTTGAGGTATGTACGAAGCAAGTTTTCATCCATTAGATCAGGAGGGAGATGAATATTGCTGCAGGAAGTAACAAAGTTAGGAAAAATCTGCGAAAATCCACGGCGGCTAGGCCTGGGATAAGCGGGAAGTTTCGGGGAGAAAGAATGGACAACAGATGGAGCAGGGTGGAAGTTGGGGGTACAAGCCTCAATGACTATATTCGCGGCAAATCCTTTAGCCCATGATGTCGATTGATTTGAAAGGGAAGACCGCCCTGATTGGGGGAAGCTCTCAGGGTATTGGCTTGGGCATCGCCCAGGCTTTGGCCCAGGCGGGTGCATCCTGCATTCTCATAGCCCGGGATGAGACGCGGCTTCAGAAAGCCTTGGCCAGCCTGCCTCAACATGGGGATGCTTCGCATCAATATGTGCTGGCAGATTTTTCGGACACGGATGCCGTGCGGTCTCAAGTAGAGCGGATTCTCCAGACTCGGTCCGTATCCATCCTCGTGAACAATACGGGGGGACCGGCTGCCGGTCCGATTCTAACTGCCGAACCTCATGCGTTTAGAAAGGCCTTCGAGCAGCACCTCGTCATCAACCATCTGCTGGTTCAGCTGGTATCGGAATCCATGAAAGCTCAACAATACGGAAGAATTATTAATGTGATATCCACCTCGGTGAAAATCCCGCTCAAGGGCTTGGGTGTTTCCAATACGATTCGAGGGGCGGTAGCATCCTGGGCAAAAACCATGGCCAATGAATTGGCGCCTTATGGTATTACCGTGAATAATATATTGCCTGGGGCGACGGAGACAGCGAGGTTGGAATCCATCATCGAAACCAAAGCGCAAAAATCGGGAAAATCTATCGAAGAAATCCGCCAGGAAATGCTGGCAGAAATCCCGGCGGGACGTTTTGGACAGCCCGAGGAACTGGGGGCTTTAGCCTGCTTTTTAGCCAGCCCATTGGCCGGCTATATTAACGGCAGCAGCATCCCGGTAGACGGGGGGCGGACCGGCAGCTTATAGACAGAATCTGGAAAATCTTTTTCACTTTTTGGAATCGGCCGAAGTTGAAATATTTTACACTGCCCTGACATATTTAGTTTTTCAGGTTTGAAAAATAGGCTGAAACCCGCGCCAGTAAACAAAAACATTTTTATTTAAATGTGTATAAACTTTGGGTATTCTGTTGTAGTTTTGCCCACGCTGTGTCAAAAAGGAACGTTAATTTTCAAATTTATTCCTGTGTCAGAATCAATTAAGCCCTTCCTTCGGATTTTTTCGCTGAATCTATTCTTTGCTGTTGTTTTTCTGTTCGGGGTTTCCTCCGTCAGCATGGCCGCCCCAGATGGTAAGGCGATCTTCCAGTCGAATTGTGCTTCCTGTCACCATCCGCTCAAGGATGCGACCGGCCCTGCGCTGAAGGGAGCCGATAAGAAGGCGCCCAGTAAAGAGTGGCTCGTTAAATGGGTGCATAACTCGGCGGCCCTGATTGCGGCCGGTGACCCCTATGCGGTTCAGATCTTTAATGAGTGGAACAAGGTGCCCATGACCCCCTTCCCTCAGCTGAGCGAAGAAGAGATTTTCGCCATATTCGACTATGTAAACAGTGTGGAACCACCGAGTGCAGCCACGGCAGCGGCAGGCGCCGAGGGTCAGGCGGCACCGGAGTCGGATAACTGGTTATACATCACCATTACCTTTTCATTACTACTGCTCGTATTAATTCTTTGGAAAGCCAATGATGGATTAAAGCGTGCGGCCAATGAAAAAGAAGGCATTCCCAACGTAAAAGAAGTACCGCTTTACCGCAACAAGGTGGTGATCGCGATGGCGGCCATCCTGGTATTCATTTTTGCCGGCTATTGGCTGGTGAATGGGGCCGTGGATTTGGGACGTCAACAGAACTATATGCCTGAGCAACCCATATTCTATTCGCACAAAGTGCATGCGGGCATCAACCAGATTAACTGTCTTTATTGTCACGCCGGGGCAGAGAAGGGTCGCCACGCCATGATTCCCTCCACGAACATGTGTATGAACTGTCATATACAGATCGATGAGTACACGGGCGAGGAATTGCGGACGGCGGAAGGAAAAATCGTTGACGGTACCGCAGAAATTCAGAAACTCTATCGATATGCGGGCTGGAATCCAGAAACCAAGTCTTACAATCGGGATGAAGAAGGAAACATCTTAGCCACACCCGTACAGTGGATTAAGATTCACAATCTCCCCGATCACGTTTACTTTAACCATGCCCAGCACGTGTCGGTGGGTGGCATCGCCTGTCAGCAATGCCATGGGAATGTGGAAGAAATGGATGAAGTCTTCCAGTTTGCCCCACTTTCCATGGGCTGGTGCGTAAACTGTCATCGCCAGACAGAAGTGAAATTTGCCTCCAACAGCTACTATGATATATATGAAAAGTATCATGAAGAAATCAAGTCCGGGAAGCGGACTGCCGTGACGGTAGAAGACATTGGAGGCTTGGAGTGTCAGAAGTGTCACTATTAGAATTTCATTTGTCAGGGACAAGGCTGCTTGTCGGCCGTCCTATTGAGAACATTAATCGGAACGATCAATCATACTGAACGGAGCATTATGAGTCAGAAGCAATATTGGAAGGATCTAAATGAATTTCAGCATGGTCCGGAAACGGAGGGAGCGAATCAGGAGTTTAAAGAGAAGCCGGCCTTCGATCTGGATGAAACCATTCTGGGCGCCACGGCCCCTCGCCGGGATTTCCTGAAGTATTTGGGATTCAGCACGGTGGCGGCGACCTTGGCGGCAAGCTGTGAGATGCCGGTTCGTCGGGCGATCCCTTATGCGATCAAACCCGAGGATATTGTGCCCGGTGTGCCGAACTATTATGCCTCGACCTTTGTAGACGGGGGAGATTATTGTGCCGTCGTAATTAAAACCAGAGATGGTAGACCCATCAAGGTAGAAGGGAATGAACTTTCCTCCATAACAAGAGGAGGATCCTCGGCTCGGGTTCAGGCCTCGGTGCTGAACCTTTATGATAAAACCCGGTTGCGTCATCCGGTGGCTCAGGGAGAAGAAAGCACTTACGAGGCCATCGATCGTCAGATCATGGATAAACTGAAGTCGACCAAAGGCACGATTTATCTGGTAACCGGCACGATCCTTTCTCCCACCGTGAAAGCGGTGATTGCTCAGTTTTTACAGGCTTTCCCCCAAGGACGCCATGTGGTTTATGACCCGGTTTCCTATTCAGGAATGATCCTGGCCAACGAAAAGAGTTTCGGCAAAAGAGGCATCCCCTCTTACCATTTCGATGAAGCAGAAACGATTTTTAGCCTCGGCGCGGATTTTCTTGGCACCTGGCTATCTCCGATTGAATTTGCCAAACAGTATAGCAAAGGAAGAAAACTGACCGCCGCCAATCCGGTCATGTCCCGTCATTATCATCTGGAGCCCATCCATACGATCACCGGGGCAAAGGCAGACTTCCGGGCGACTTATAAACCATCCCAAGAAGCGGAAGTAGCCTTGGCCTTATATCGGGCCTTGGAGGGCGGAGCCCGTCCATCATTCCCATCTGAGAAACTCAACGACCTCATTGTTCGGGCCGCTGCCGATCTCAAGAAAGGAAAAGGCTTGGTGGTAAGTGGTTCAAATGACGTAGACGTTCAAATGTTGGTGAATGCGATCAACCAACAAATTGGCGCTTATGGAACGACCATCGACTGGTCGGTACAAAGCCATTATAAGCAAGGCATTGACAAGGATTTTGTGGATATGGTTTCGGCCATGAAGCAGAAGCAAGCCGGTGCCGTGCTGATTCACGGGAATAACCCCGTTTATGATACAGGACTTGGCGAAAGCTTTGCCAACTTATTGGCCGATGTTCCTTTGACCGTATCCTTTGCCGACCGGATGGACGAAACGGCCCAACGCTGTCAGTTTGTGGTGCCGGATCATCATTATCTGGAAAGCTGGGGGGATGCCGAGCCGAAGACGGGTTATATTTCTCTCATGCAGCCAGGTATTGCTCCCCTGTTCAAGACGCGCTCCCTTGCCGACAGTTTGTTGACATGGGCGGGCTCAAATCAATCTTACGAAGACTACTGGAGAGAATATTGGGTGTCCCGCCTGGGCAGCAGAGCTCGCTTTGACAAGGTTCTTCAGGACGGCGTGCTCGAACCCGAACAGCCCAGCGCAAAATCCGCCGGAGATTACCGGGGTGACCTTCAGGGGCTCCTGGGCCGCCTGAGCGCCCGCAAAGGCGGAGAAGGACTGGAATTAGTGGTATACCAAAAAGTGGCCATGGGATCTGGCGGCAGCTGGTCGAACAACCCATGGCTTCAGGAAATGCCCGACCCCATAACCAAGGCAACCTGGGATAACTATATATGCGTATCCCCGCAGCGTGCCAAGGAACTCGGAGAACCGTTTACAAGCATTAACCAGGTCGTTACCGGCAAGCGGGTATTGACGGTTAAAACCGATGGCTACGAGGTATCCTTGCCCATGATGGTGGTTCCCGGCATGCATAATGACGTCGTAGCGATTGCTTTGGGTTATGGAAGAGATTCCAAAGTGGGCAGAGCGGCCGCGAATACCGGAAAGGCTGCGGCTCCGTTTATCGGACTGGAAGGAGACACTTTCCATTACCATGCCCCTGCTCAAGTGGAGCGAACCGATCAGACTTATGATGTGGCGATTACTCAGACCCACCTTGGCTATGAGAATCGGGCGATCATTCATGAATATACCTTGGAGGAGTTCCGTCAGGATCCGCTGAGCCTAAGAAGAGACAGAGAAGCCGAACTCGGTCATTATGCCTTACTCCCTTGGGAAAAAGGCCATGAGGACCACCATGGAGGCAGCCACGAAGAAGGGGCGCTGGCCCCGGTTCGACTTCCGACTGGACCTGAAGATGATTTTCTGGAGAAAGAGTTTAGGGAGAATGGAACCCTTTATCCGCTCCACGAGTCTCCAGGGATCCACTGGGGCATGTCCATTGATCTGAATAGCTGTATCGGTTGTGGAGCCTGTGTGATTGGATGCCAGGCCGAGAATAATATCAGCGTGGTAGGTAAAACCCACGTATTGAAATCTCAGGAAATGCACTGGATGCGCATCGACCGCTATTTCAGCGGTATGCCGGAGGATCCCGATAGCATTCAGACCATATTCCAACCCATGCTTTGTCAGCACTGTGACAACGCTCCTTGTGAAAACGTATGTCCGGTATCGGCGACCAACCACAGCAGCGAGGGCTTGAATCAGATGGCCTATAACCGTTGCATTGGTACGAAGTACTGCGCCAACAACTGTCCTTATAAGATTCGTCACTTCAACTGGATGGACTGGAATGATGCGGACTGCTTTAAAGACAACTTATACGAGGACGGGCGTCGCGATGACATCAACGATGATCTGACACGCATGGTGTTGAATCCCGATGTAACGGTTCGTAGCCGTGGGGTGATGGAAAAATGTACTTTCTGCGTTCAACGTCTGCAGGATGCAAAACTAGAGGCTAAAAAGAACGGAGAACCATTGCGGGATGGTCAGGCGCGCACCGCCTGTCAGCAGGCTTGTCCAACCGATGCCATCCTCTTTGGGAATGTGAACGATCGGAACAGTGAAATATTCAAACTTCGTTATCAGCATCAGCGGGAGCGACTTTACTATGCGCTGGAGCAGCTCCACGTATTGCCGAATGTCAACTACCTATCTGCGGTAAGAAATACGGATCAGGTGGTAGCTGGAAACGAAGAAGTAGACGGAATACTTAAAAAACATTTGTAATCTAGGCCGGGTTTCGGAACTAAATAGACTATTGAATTATACTAACAGAGTGCTATGCATTTAAAGTACGAATCGTTTGTAAGAGAGCCGTTGGTTGATGGGGCAAAGGATTACCATCAGATTACGGAGGATATTGTAAAGCCGATTGAACAGAAGCCCGGGCGAATGTGGTATGTCGGATTCTTTTTCTCCGT
>CAZYEZ010000049.1:0-13974 GCA_964646775.1 uncultured Chitinophagaceae bacterium
ATTGAAATGGATATTTTAAAAGAACTCTTGGCTGAACTGGAAAATGATTTCGTCCATCTTCCGCTTGGTTGTTCCATCCTCCTAGAGAAAAAAGCGCGGGAGGTCATTCTTCATAATATCAAGAAGGCAACCCAATACGGGAAACGATCTCTAATCAAAAAAATTCAGGAATTCCGGCATCAAACCAATCTGCCCCTTGACCTTCCCTCCTTTCTGCATTTCTACCAGATTCCCTATCAGCAGCTATACGGCCCCAAACAATCCTGGACTACACTGATGCTTGAGACAGGCAAAATCCCGAATTATGATTCCCCCCATAGGGAAAAATACCTTTCCCTTTTCCACCATAAATGGAGGGCGACCAACTCCCTGTCTTACTTTAAATTTATCCTGGACCTGGCCCATCAATCCTTCCAGCTTAAAAGCCCGCCTAAGGATGAAACCCAACGTCTTTTTCTGACCATGCTGCATTACGACTTCTGGGGTCAACCCCTTCAGCAAGGCCAAACCCTGGAGGCATCCATCGCCGAAATAGGAAAGGACCTTCCATTTCTTGACGAAATCAAAGCGTACCTCCATTACCGCATCTCGCTCGTTGACTTCGAAGAGTCTCCTTGCCAAACTCTGCCCTACGCGCAACCGCTGCAGATCCACGCGCGCTATACAAGGTCTCAGATTCTTGCGGCTTTTGGATTAAGCACTTTGGAGAAAAAATCGGAGAACCGGGAAGGGATCGCAGAAAACAAGGAGAAAAACACCGAACTTCTTTTTATCAATCTGAATAAATCGGAAGACGAATTTTCTCCTACCACCATGTACGAAGATTATCCGATCAACGAACGCCTTTTCCACTGGCAAACCCAAAACAAGATTGCCGTCGATTCACCCAAAGGGCGCGGATTCATAAACCACCAAAAGCTCGAAAAGAAAATCCTCCTCTTTGTGCGAGAAAGCAAAAAAGACGAATACGGGCAAACAGCTGGATACCTATTCCTCGGCCCCGCCGATTATGTAAGGTCCGAAGGTTCGAAACCCATCTCCATTACTTGGAAACTGCAGAACCCACTCCCTGAGTTCCTCCTGGCCTCCGCATCTGGTTTAAGCATGGGCTAAAGCCCGGGCTCATTGATTGCTAGACCGTCAACGCCATCCCAGCTCGGGGGCCACATACCGAATGATGGATGAAAGGAGGTGGAGATTATAATCCACGCCCAAGGTATTGGGGATCGTCAAAAACAGCGTATCGGCTTCCTTAATCGCTTCGTCCTCCGCCAGCTCCTTGACCAGCTGATCGGGCTCCGCCGCATAGGTTCTGCCAAAAATTGCGCGACGGTTTTCTTCAATATATCCCAGCTGATCTGACTTTGCAGAACCCCTTCCAAAATAAGCCCGATCCATTTCATTAACCAGTGCAAAAATGGAACGGCTCACGGAAACCCGGGGGCTTCGTGAATGCCCAGCTTTTTTCCAGGCTTCCTTAAACAATCTAATCTGCTCGGCCTGCTGTATATGAAAGGGCTGCCCGCCCTCATCGTATTTAAGGGTTGAACTTTGAAGATTCATACCATGCTCTGCCGCCCAGACCGCGGTGGCATTGGATGCGGCTCCCCACCATATCCGATCCCGCAGCCCCTCAGAGTAGGGCTCCAGTCGGAGCAAACCCGGAGGGTTTGGAAACATAGGGGTTGGATTCGGCTCCGCAAAACCAACGCCGTCCAGGTGCTTTAGAAATTGAAGCCCTTTTCTTCGGCCCATTTCTTCATGGGTTTCTCCAGCCTCGGGTTCATAGCCAAAATATCGCCACCCGTCAATCACTTGCTCGGGCGAGCCCCGGCTGATTCCCAGCTGCAATCGCCCTCGGCTAATCAGGTCTGCCGCCCCTGCCTCTTCGACCATATAAAGGGGGTTTTCATAGCGCATATCGATGACACCCGTTCCGATCTCAATGGTCTTGGTTCGGGCCGCAACGGCGGAAAGCAAAGGGAATGGAGATCCCAGCTGGGCGGCAAAATGATGGACGCGAAAAAAAGCACCATCGATGCCCAGTTCTTCGGCGCCTACGGCCAGCTCAATGGATTGATTTAAGGTATCCGAAGCTGTCTTCGCCAGGGATCCAACCTGATTTGTCCAGTGCCCAAAAGATAAGAATCCAATCTTTTTCAAAATACATTGACTTTACTTCTATTGAAGTTATAAAAAAATCTTGGTCGTTGCTATGCTTCCTCTTCCTGGAGGGCCGCCCATAGGCGATGCTTAAGACTCGAGATCCCTTCCCCGGTTACCGATGAAATAAAAATATGCTCAATCTCCCCCGGCAATCCGGCGGCAATGGCTTCCTTTAGTTCTTCATCGAGCATATCCGATTTGGAAATCGCCAGCAGAATCCGCTTGTTCATCAGTTCGGGATTGTACTGATAGAGTTCCGAGCGGAGCACTTCAAACTCTTTGGCATGATCTGGACTGTCCGCAGGAACCAGAAAAAGCAGAACGGCATTGCGCTCGATATGCCGCAGAAAACGGTCTCCCAAACCTCGCCCCTCTGAAGCCCCTTCAATGATGCCCGGGAGATCCGCCATGCAAAAAGACTTATCATCTTGGTAGGCAACCATACCGAGTTGTGGGACCAAGGTCGTGAAAGGGTAGTCTGCAATCTTTGGCTTGGCGGCGCTGACCACGGACAAAAGCGTGGACTTTCCTGCATTGGGCAGTCCAACTAATCCGACATCAGCGAGTATTTTAAGTTCGAGTACCTTCCAGCCTTCTGAACCCATCTCGCCCGGCTGGGCGTATTCGGGAGCCTGATTTGTAGAAGTTGCAAACTGCTTGTTTCCGAGCCCACCTCTTCCTCCCCGAACCCAAATGATCTCCTGACCATGCTCTAAGATCTCCGCTTCTTTCTCTCCCGTTTCTTCGTCGCGAGCTACGGTACCCAGGGGCACTTCAATAATTATGTCTTTGCCTTCTCTTCCCGTAGAGTTGTTGGCCGAGCCGTTCGCCCCATCCTGAGCCAGAATATTTTTATGATAACGTAGATGAAGCAAGGTCCATAATTGATCGTTCCCTCGAAGGATAATATGACCCCCTCGGCCACCATCGCCGCCATCTGGTCCCCCCTTGGGGTTGTATTTGGTTCGGGCAAAATGCGCACTTCCCGCCCCTCCTTTACCAGAGCGGCAGAACACCCTAATCAGATCTACAAAATTGGCTTTATCCACTAAACGGGTTGAAAATATTTATCAATCTTTCTGGAAAGCAGGGCGAAGGTCTCATCTATAGTCCCGGCCCCCGGCACTCGATCCAATTTGCCTAAGGCCTCATAATGGGAAGCTACGGGAACGGTTTTCGAATGATATTCTTTGATTCGATCGTGAATGACCTGTTGATTATCATCCGTTCTTCCAGACACTTCTGCCCTTCCAAGTAGTCTTTGAATAAGATCTTCTTCCGGGACTTCTAGAGACAATACCAGATGTATCTCAGTTCTTTTTAAATCAAGCAGTTTATCCAAAGCCTCCGCCTGCTCTTTGGTTCTTGGAAATCCATCAAAAATAAAACCCCGGGCATCCGGATTCTCATCGATGGCAGAGCTGATCATTCCAATCACAACTTCGTCGGGGACGAGCATGCCCTTATCCATATACTTTCTGGCTTCCCTCCCTAGGGGGGTTTCTTGTGCCACCTCTTCGCGAAGCAGGTCACCCGTAGAAATATGATGGAGCTGATAGGCCCGAACAATGTTTTCCGACTGGGTTCCTTTTCCACTTCCCGGTGGTCCGAATAGAATCAAATTGAACATAAATTTGCGGTCGATAATATCTGCAAAGGTAAGCATCGGCGTCAAAACGCTTTCTATAGCCCTATTGCTGGTTCCCTATCTCGAGGATTTACCGGGCATAAAAAGGATCGTTTCCTAGGCGATTCCCCCTCTTTTTCCCTGTCCTAATCGGGCTTTATCCGCCTTGCAGCTTGCAAGCGAATCATTCTTGAATCATTCTTTTGGTAGCGATTAAAATCGCAAAGAATCCAAAATGAATCTAAAATCAAAAAGCCCGACCAAATGGATCCTGAGATCATGGTCGGACTTTTATAAGGATGGGTTAGTAAGTACAATCCTTACGCAATATTAAAAAGAAATTTTCCTACTAAAAAAATAATCTAAAAATAATTTCCTCGCTGTTGATAACCTGTTGACAACTTTCAAACCAAGTTCTTCAAGCGTTGTGTTTTTCGATTCAATCCTTATTCCTTTCCTCGATAAAAACCGGATGGAACCGGATTCGATTTACCAGTCTTTTTCTTGGTACACCGGCTGTCCTTCCTCCTTTCCTTTTTTCTCCTGAAGCGCGGCTTCTTCTTTCTGTAAAGCTTGGAGGAGCTGCTCCGCCTGCTTTTCCGTTAGCTTGCTTGGCATCGGCTTAGGGCGCTGCCCTTGTTGCTCATCCTCTGCATTTTTCCCATCCGCATCATCGCCCTGCTGGCTATCATCGGGATCCTGCTCATTGCCGCTTTCCTTATCTTCAGCATCTTGTTCTCCCTGCGGCTGTTGATCGGGTTTGTCTCCCTCCTCTTTCCCTTGATCATCGCCCGAAGAGTCCTGATCCTGATTCTGATCTTGGTCTTGATTATGATCCTGGTTTTGATCTTGATTTTTCTGCTGGTCCTGATTCTGCTCCTGTTGCCTCTTCCACATCTTCCAAGCATAAGAGAGATTGTACTTGGCATCCTGATCATTCGGGTTTGCGCGCAGGGCGTCTTTATATCGTTCAATCGCCTCCTGCCATTGCTCCGCTTCCATATAACTGTTGCCCTGATTGTAGTTCAACCGAGACTGGATTTCTGCCTCCCCCGTTAATTTTTTTGCTTGCTCCATTTGAGCTCTCGCCGAGTCAAAATGTTTCTGCTTGTATAAAGCATTGGCCAGGTTATAGCTTGCCGCAGCAGAGGACGGATTCGTGGAAATGGCCTCTTTATAATGCTGGGCCGCCTTTTCGTAATCCCCTTCTTTATAGGCCTTATTGCCATCCGAAAGAGGCCGGTTCTGAGCAAGCAGACCAAAAGACAGTAAACAACAGATTAAGGTGAGTACCGCTTTCATGAAGACTGATTTTGGCTTTTGAATTTTCTTCGCCTTGCGCCAGGAATCACTTGCTCTAAACAGAGCAACAGGAACCCAGGCAATAAAAAATATTGAAAGTAGCTTTTGTAATCCGTGAACACGACAGAGCCTAGGCTCCGCTCTTCCATTTCGTTGATCTGGGCTACCAAATCATCGGCCGTTCTCTCCGGATTCGCCAATGGGAAATACATGCCTCCTCCTCGGGCCGCCAACTCCTTCAGGGCCGCTTCATTAAGTCTGCTAATGACGGGGTTCCCTTCCTTATCCCGTTTTACCTGCCCCGTCTGACGATCATAGAGCGTGGTTCCTTCGGGGGATCCCACACCCACCGTGTGAATCAGCACCCCTTCTTGCACGGCCTTGGTTACTTCCTGCATGGAGGCCGGGTCATGGTCTTCTCCATCCGTAATCACGATCAAGGTCTTATACTTTTTCTCTTTCTGGGAAAAGGAGGTCCTAGCCATGGAAATGGCTTCAGAAATCACGGTCCCTTGCGCCTGAACCTGAGAGGGGTTGGCATGGGAAAGCATCATCCTTAAAGCCCCGTAATCAACGGTCAGGGGAACCTGTAAATAAGCCCTGCCGGCAAAGATGACAAAGCCAACCCGATCCCCATCCAATTTATCCATCACTCTGCCGATCACTTGCTTGGCACGAGTTAGCCGGTCGGGACTAATGTCTCTTGCCTCCATGCTGTTGCTGACATCTAGTGCAAAGATCACATCTACTCCTCTTCGCTCGACTTTCTCCGCCCCCATTCCCATCTGCAGGTTAGCCCAACCCACGATGAGAAGACAGAGGGCTGAAAGATAGAGGACGAAACGCAGCGTGCGACGTCCAGGAATCTTCCCCTGAAACTGTCTGGCGACCCGCTCGGGGTCCCCCATAGACTGGCGGGTTTTGCGTCTCCAACCTAGATATGCTAAGAATAGCAAAACCAGCAGGGGAATCAGAACAAAAGCGAATAAATGGGATGGTTCCTGGAATCTCAGCATGATTGCAAAGACAATGGGTCCTTACAAAAATAGCCCCCTACCGGGATTCCCGGGAAAGCCCCATAGATAATAGGAATTCTTTAACAATCAAGTCGCCGCCTTTCATTTTATTCCATTGCTTCGTGTAGATTTGCAAACATGGATTCTTATTTGGAAGGGTTAAACGAGCAGCAGCTCGAAGCGGTGAAACATGTGGATGGGCCACTCATGATCGTGGCCGGCGCAGGCAGTGGAAAAACGAAGGTGTTAACCACGCGGATTGCCCATTTGATGAGGCAGGGCGTAGACGCATTCCAGATCCTTGCGCTCACATTTACCAACAAAGCAGCCCGGGAGATGAAAGAGAGGGTAGAGGTTATTCTACAGTCTCAGGAAGCCAGAAACCTATACATAGGCACCTTCCATTCTGTGTTTGCTCGTATACTCCGCGGTGAAGCGCAACTCCTGGGCTATCCCTCCAATTTTACCATCTATGACACGGACGATGCCAAATCGGTCATCAAGTCCATTGTCCAGCAAATGCAGCTGGATGATAAACAGTATAAACCCGGCTTAATCTATAATCGAATCTCCGCGGCCAAAAACAGTCTGGTAGATTATAAAGCATATCAGGAAGATCGAAGCATTCAGCAAGAAGACGCCAGGGTAGGACGAGGCCTTATTGGTGAGATCTATGAAGCCTATGCTAAAAAATGCTTCCAGAACGGAGCCATGGATTTTGACGACTTATTGTTCAAAATGTATGTGTTGCTTACGCACTATCCGACCAACCTCGCCAAGTATCAGCATCGGTTTCGCTATATTATGATCGACGAATACCAGGATACCAACCTGGCTCAGTACCAGATCATAAAGTTATTGGGCGCCGTTCACGAAAATATTTGCGTGGTCGGCGATGATGCCCAGAGCATCTATTCATTTAGAGGCGCTACGGTTCAGAACATACTTCAGTTTCAAAATGATTACGACAATGTCAAAGTCATCAAGCTGGAGCAAAACTATCGGAGCACCCAGTCTATTCTGGAAGTCGCCAATCAAATCATCTCCAATAATAAAAATCAAATTCCCAAAAACCTGTGGACCCAAAATCCGGAAGGAGAAAAAATACGTCTGGTCCGCACCTTGACGGATAACGAAGAAGGGAAGTTCGTTGCCGATACCATCATTGAACAAAAACTTAGAAACCATTACCGAAATCAGGATTTCGCCATCCTATATCGGACCAATGCCCAAAGTCGCACCTTCGAAGAAAGCCTTCGAAGAATGAGCATCCCTTACCGGATTTATGGGGGGCTCTCCTTCTATCAGCGTAAGGAGATCAAGGACTTTCTTGCCTATCTCCGCGTAACGACCAATACCAGGGACGATGAGAACATAAAGCGTATTATCAATTATCCGACTCGAGGTATTGGTAAGACCAGTTTGGACAAAATGATTTTTACGGCTGCCGCAACCAATAAAAGCCTTTGGGATATTATTGAAGATCCGGCCCAGGCCGGATTAGCGGGAGGGGCCCAAAAAGCTGTAAAAGGATTCGGGGAGATGATTCGGTATTTCCAGACCTTGCAGTCCCAGGTCAATGCTTATGACTTGGCTTTCCAGGTGGGAAAGATCACCGGCCTGGTGAAAGAAGTGCATAAAGACAAATCCGTAGAAGGGCTATCTCGGTATGAGAACGTACAGGAGCTTCTCAACTCTATTAAAGAATTTACGGAGACCCCGGATGAAAACGGAGAAATCAGCGAGAAAGACTTGGGAACTTATCTGCAGCAGATTTCCCTGCTTACCGATTCAGACATGGAAAGCGATGAGTCCGACGTGGTCAAACTCATGACGGTTCACGCCGCCAAAGGACTTGAGTTCCCTTGCGTTTTTTCTGTGGGCCTGGAAGAAAACCTTTTTCCTTCCATCATGAGCCTCTATGATCGGGACGACCTCGAAGAGGAACGCAGATTATTTTATGTAGCCATCACCCGAGCCAAAGAAAAGCTATGGATCACTCACGCGCAGACGAGGTATCGATTTGGAAGCCTGGTTCAGAATGATCCCAGTCGGTTCTTAGCAGAAATTCCTGAACAGTATCTGGAGAGCAGCGTCACGGGCAACCAGATCCACGGAGGTATGGGTCGGTCCTCCTTTCGTTCCACTCCACCGCCAGCGGGTGAAAGAACCCAGCATCTTCGGCAAATGGCCGCGGATAAGAAAAAGCTTCCGGCCACCCATCATACACCGGATCCCAATTTTGAACCGGACGACCCGGAGCTCCTGGCTTTGGGCATGAAAGTAGAACACAACAAACTCGGTTACGGGCAGATTGTGGGTATGGAGGGAAACCCCCATAATCGCATCGCCACCATCGACTTTGGAGAAGCGGTTGGAAAGAAGAAAATCATGATTCGATACGCCAAGATGCGGATCGTTAAGTGATGATGCCCCTTGATCCTAGGTAGGATTTGGCTTTTCGAGCGGCTTTTATCGTTCGATCCGAATTTCTTGGAGCAAGTAATGGGTCTCCATCAGCTTCATAAGAATATATAGCTGGAAGTTCCCCGTAGACGTTTTAAGCTCTCCGATGGCATACTTCGTGCGATTATCCGTGGCGCTGCCTGTCTGCATGACTACATAGTCCTGAATCGTGTTTTTGTTAAAAAAGTCCTTCATGACCATTTCTGCCTGGGCTTTGCTGTAGGTAAATTGTTTACCCAGGATGGTAATATTGACCGTATTATCGAAATACCGCGTCATCGCTGTCGAGTTCCCATTCCTCACATACACCACTACATCCTCCAGCGCCTGGGCACGGGCAATAGGGATCATGAGGCAAAGGGCAACACATAATAAAAATACCCTTTTGTAATTAGTTTTCATCGGGTTATCAACAGCTTAGGCCATAAACTAAGCAAAATTCTTGCCAAACTCAAGGGGTTTCAGCCGCTGGTGGATTCGGCCAAAAGGACTTCGACGCGCCAAACGAGCCGGCAGTAGGGATGACAGGCCTGCGGCCTTCGAACGCGAGGAGAGGTTTCCCATTTGGCGAGGCCCTCAGCTTTTAACCTCGTCCACCTAGATATCGGCCTCCGCGGGCCCGAGATTATAGGATAATTTGTTAAATTGACGAGCCTTTGGGTCTGCTTCCGAATCTGCGTTTGCCTGCTTACCTTTGCCCCATGTCTCGTAAGGCTATACTCCTCATTATGGATGGATGGGGCTTAGGGCAGGTTCCGTCATCAGACGCCATTGCTGCCGCTAAAACCCCTTTTTTTGACAGTTTATATTCGGATTACCCCCATACCCGTTTGACGACCTGTGGGCCCGCGGTCGGACTTCCCGAAGGACAGATGGGAAACTCCGAAGTAGGCCATTTGAACCTAGGTGCGGGACGAGTGGTCTTTCAAGAACTGGAGAGGATTAGCCGAGCCTTGAAAAGCAACCTCCTCGATGACCATCCTGCCATCGAGGAAGCCGTCCGGCGATCGCTGCTTTCTCAGCGTCCCATTCATCTTATGGGGTTACTGAGCGACGGGGGCGTCCACTCCCATATTCAGCATTTATTCGATCTCATCGATCTCCTATTAAAGAAAGGCGCCTATGGGGTGGCCATCCATGCTTTTACAGATGGAAGGGATACGGATCCGCAGAGCGGCTTGGCTTATATGGAGCAGCTCCTGAATCATATCCGTGATAAGCGAGCTTTTGTGAGCAGCATCAGCGGGCGTTTCTATGCCATGGATCGGGACAAGCGCTGGGAACGCATTCAGAAAGTGTATCAAGCTTTGCTTCAGGGAAAAGCCGAGCGGTTTCATGACCCCCTGGTGGCCATTCGCCAGTCTTATGCGGCCGGGATTACGGATGAGTTTATGGTTCCCATGATCGCCGAAGACACCGCCGGTGCGCTGGTCGGGCTTATAGAGCCGGAAGATGCCGTCCTTTGCTTTAATTTCCGAACGGATCGCTGTCGGGAGATCACCCAGGCGCTTACCCAAACCGAATTTCCAGAATGGGATATGCATCCGATCCCCCTGTATTATGTCACCATGACAGAATACGATACCACTTTCCAGCAAGTGGAAGTCCTATTTCATAATGAACACCTTTCCATGACTTTAGGGGAGGTGTTGGCAGAACATGGAAAAACGCAGATCCGGATCGCAGAAACCGAAAAATACCCGCATGTTACCTTCTTTTTTTCTGGAGGCAGGGAACTTCCTTTTTTTGGAGAGAAGCGACTTCTCATCCCCTCTCCCCGGGAGGTGCCCACGTATGACCTTAAGCCGGAGATGAGTGCCTACGAAATTACGGATACGATTCTTCCCGAAATAGATCGACAATCTGCCGATTTCATTTGTCTCAATTTTGCTAATCCGGATATGGTCGGACACACCGGCGTCTGGGAAGCTGCCGTCAAGGCCGTAGAAACCGTCGATGAATGCATTGCTCGGATTATTCCCCTTGCCTTCGCCAAAGACTATGGAATTTTCCTGACCGCAGACCATGGGAACGCAGACTACCTCATTAACCCCGATGGGTCGCCGAATACCGCCCACACCTTGAATCCGGTTCCCCTGTTTTTTATTGCCAAAGATGATCAGACATCCCTTAAGCCAGGTGGAAAACTCGGGGACATTGCACCCACCATATTGACTTATATGGGTATCCCGATTCCCAAAGAAATGACCGGAGAGGTTCTCTTCGATTCAAAAGTATAGAGGTCGCCAACCTAGCGCGCGATCCAGATCGCGGGATCTACCGCGGCCGGCACGTTATTGGTAACTTTCCATAGTTCAAAGTGGAGCATGGGAACCCCTTCTTCGTTGGTAGCCACCTGGCCAAGCGCCTGTTTGGTTTCAACTTTCTGGCCCCGGGTCACATGAACAGAACTCAGACGTGTATATACCGTAAAATACTCTCCGTGGTTCACCAATATCGACTGGCCCATTCCTGGAATAAATATTATAGCCGAAACTTCTCCGCTGAATACAGCCCGAACTTGGGCCCCGACATCGGTTACAATCTCAAGGCCGTTGTTCTCGATGGTTACTTTTTCTGCTACCGCATGCTTGTGCCTTCCAAACGATTCGGCTACAAACCCTTTTTCCACCGGCCAAGGAAGCTTTCCACGGTTTTGCTCGAATCGATTAGATAGGGCCGCGACTTCCGGAGTCAGCGATAGTTGATAACTTGGGGTTGGTTTTGGACTAGGCCGGGTACTGGCTCGCGGCGGCGATACGGGTTTTTCCGGTTCTGGCGATGCAGGTTTCTCGGCCGCAGGCTGCGTTCCCGATGGTGGGGGAGGCCCTACGGCGGGAACGGTTCCACTTCCCGTAGCCACACGAACACCTCCGGATTTAGCCGCTAATTCCGCCTGACGGGCGGCTTCTTCGGCTGCCTTCTGCGCTTCCTGACGCTTTCGCTCTTCCTCAGCCTTTTTTCGAGCTATTTCAATTTCCCGTCGAATCAAATCATTGATGGTCTTATCCAGCCGGCGTGCCGTCTCTTGATTTTTCCGGATCTCTGCCATCAGCTCCTTCTCCCGTCCCTTAAGCTCCTTAACCACCTCATTGGTTTCTGAGGATTCTTCCTGCAAGGCATGACGCTGATGTTCTTCCGTCGTACGAAGTATATCTTTCTGCGTTCGCTCAGAACTTAAAACATCCATTTTTCGCGCCAGCTCTTTCTGGGTTTTTCGAATGCTTTCCGCCTGATTCTTTCGATAATCCTGATATCTTTTGAGATACCTCATTCGACGGAGGGCTTCATTGAAATCATCGGCGGAAAACAGGAATGCTAACATATTATGCGCGCTGCGATTTCGATAAGCATAGCGGACAGACCGGGCATAATCCAACTCTAAGGTTTTCAGTCGAGCGCGAAGGCGGCTGATTTCTGCCTCAGTCTCAGCAATACCCTGGTTTATCTGGGTGATTTCCTGATTGATATTGTCGATTAACTTCTGCCTTTGACGGATCTTGATTTGCAGAGCCCGCAACTCACCCAGGGTGGCCTTCTGGTCTTTTTTTGTTCGCTCTAGCTGACCTTGAGTTACCTGAATGGATTCCAGCAATGCCTGCCTCCTTTTTTCCAAGGCTTCCCTTCCGGGCTGTTGGGCCCAGGCTGTACCGCTCAGTAATAATAGAATCGCCAGCGCAATGGCACGCATATCCCTTAAAGTCTTTGAAACGAAAGGAGCAAACTTACCAAATATACAGGCTTCCCTGCACCCTTCGTTCAATTTTTAAGGATTTTATCGCCCCCGATTTCCAGCGATTCCCCCCGGGGGCCGATGATTCTGATTATCTTTAAGCCAACAAATTCCATTATGCTTTATTCCATGACCGGGTTCGGTCGCGCCGAAGCGCAAATAGAAGGCCGTCATACCATCATCGAAATCAAATCTCTCAATGGCAAACAGTTTGAACTCAATACCAGGCTGCCCTCCTCTTTGCGCCCCTATGAATCCGAAATAAGAAAGCGCCTTCAATCCAGTTTTCTGCGCGGTTCCCTTGACTTTCATCTTTCGATGAAACAAGATGGTCTGAGCCGGCCCATGGCCCTCAATACCGAAGCCGCGAGATTCTATTATCAGTCCATTCAGCAACTGTCTGAGTCCCTCCATATTCCCCTGGACGAGAAAGCAGTCCTCCCCTTGCTCATGGGTCTTCCCGACGTGATCGCCCCGGAGCAGGAGGTCTTTCCAGAGTCCTCCTGGAAGGAGCTGCTTGCCCTCATCGATCTTGCCATAACCCAACTCAACCAACACCGCCAGCAGGAAGGGGCGATCCTGGAGCAGGACCTGCTTTCCCGCATCGAGAATCTTCGAAGATTGTTATCCGAGATCGAGCCTCTAGAATCCTTAAGGGAAGAGAGAGTGCGGCAAAGAATCAGCCAGGCCCTTGAGGATAAAGTGGGGAAAGAGCAGGTAGACGAAAACCGATTCGAGCAGGAAATGATTTATTACCTCGAAAAAACGGATTTCAGTGAAGAAAAAACCCGGCTTGCCCTTCATTGTGACTACTTCGTAAAAACCATCGAAGAGGAAGGAATGGCAAAAGGAAAAGTTCTGGGATTTATCCTTCAAGAGATCGGTCGGGAAATCAATACCATGGGATCCAAAGCGAATCAAGCGGAAATCCAGCAGCGGGTAATTCAAATGAAAGACGAGTTGGAAAAGGCCAAGGAACAGGTGCTTAATATTCTCTAATTTTAGGGCTTTCTATGAAAAGGATTCCTTGGCTGCCTGCGCTTCTGCTGTCCTTCTTTCTTCTAGGTGGATGCATTTCCTCTCCTTATTACCAGAAGGATATCTCCATTCGGGGTAATGCCTGGTCCCAAGATCAGGTTCTCCGATTTCCTTTTGTGGTGGAAGACACCGCCTCCTATTACCATATCTATTTCCTGACGCGTCATACGGACGCCTATCCTTTTTCGAACATTTGGATGTGGGTCTACACCTTGGAGCCCGACAGCCAGCTGCTCGAATCGAGAATCGAAGTCCCTCTAGCCGATCCGGCGGGTCGCTGGTTGGGCCGAGGTATGGGAGAAATCTGGGAACATCGCATGCCAATTACCCGCAACGATAAGCCCATGAAGTTCCTTAAACCTGGAAATTATGAAATTCGGTTTGAGCAAAACATGCGACTCGACCCCCTGCCGGAGATCCTTCAGGTAGGCCTTCGCATTGAAAAAGCCCAAGGCCCACTGGAGACCCCTAAAATACAGTAACCATGCGCCTTTTTGCCACGGTACATATTTTCTCTCTGGTCTACATCGTGGCGGCCCTGGTTTTCTGGGGCATCAGCCTTCAGAAGCAAAGCCTCCGCATATACGAGGAAGAGAAAAGAAACCTGGCCTCTCAGCTGGACTCGA
>CAZYEZ010000050.1:0-210 GCA_964646775.1 uncultured Chitinophagaceae bacterium
TTAAGATCGCTGAGCTCCGTGCAAGCGGTAGAACCCTTGGTTCAGCCCGCTGGTTGGGTTCCGCCGAGCCCCGGCGAATGGGTATACCCTTTTGATACGAGCCGATTCCGCTGGAATAGGGACAATTATGGGCCGATCATGATTCCGGCTAAAGGGACAAGCATCGCATTGACGGCGGAGAACGTGGCTTTATACGGCCGTTTGATCCAG
>CAZYEZ010000050.1:220-13914 GCA_964646775.1 uncultured Chitinophagaceae bacterium
GATTACAGGCAGGGAGCTTACTGGATCGATGGGGAAAAAGCCGACTCCTATGTTTTTGAAATGGATTACTACTGGATGATGGGAGATAATCGGCATAACTCGGCGGATTCCCGGTACTGGGGTTTTGTACCCATAGACCATGTGGTCGGAAAGGCCTGGTTTATCTGGATGAGTTATGGGGATAAAGGAATCCGTTGGAATCGGCTGATGAGGTCCGTAGAAACTTTGGCCCGATAAGGGGTGCCCAGGATGAAAAGAAAGAAGGTTCAGGCTAACCTGGACTTTTCCATCTTTTCATGGCTTGTGAGCAAGGATATTCTCCTTATATTTGGCCGGATATTTGACTCGCTCAGTCCCATCTCGGGACCTGAATTTTCTCATACATATTGCCGCTCTTGATATGAAGTATTATGTGCTCGTTGGATTTCTAGGATTATCGGCTCTATTCTATTCCTGTGGAGGAGGAGAGGGGCCGGAAGAGCCAGATCCTTTTTCGGATATGCCGAAAAAAGAAGTGTCCCCAGGTCAACAACTTTTCGTTCAGAACTGCTTGCAGTGCCATTATGTGGAAAAAGATAAAATTGGTCCCAAGCTGCGCGGTTTTATGGCTTACTGGGATCATGACACGGCTCGGGTTCGCGCGTTTATCCGTAATTCGCAAGAAGTGATTAAGTCGGGCGACCCTCGGGCCGTGGCTGTATATGAGCAGTATAATAAGAGTATTATGACGCCGATGCCTCATCTCACCGACGAGGAGATTGATCTTATCATTGAATATATTGAAGGCCCTGCCCAATAGATAATTTAAGGGAACCCCAAGATTTATGGAAATAAAAGCCAAGCCCCGCCAAACCGACTTCCCACTTTTTAGTCGAGATAAAAAGTCGGCGGTCGAAGCCATATCCATGGCCCAGTTCATTGCCTTTTCACCCTATGTATTTCAGGCGGCGGTCTTGTTAAGGGATCGGAATATCCTGGCGCGCATCGAATCGGGCCGCCAGGAAGGTCGAACCTTTGCCGAGATTCAGGAGGGGGTTGATCTGTCAACCTATGCGCTTCGCGTCTTGCTGGAAGCAGGACTGGGCATCGGGCTAATCCATCGCCGCGAGGATCGGTATTATCTGTCCAAAACCGGACATTATTTTCTCAATGATTCCATGACCCGAATCAACACGGACTTTATGCGAGACGTCTGCTATGCCGGTGCTCAGGATCTCGAGACTTCCCTGGTGGAGGGACGCCCGGCCGGGCTGCGACATCTTGGGCCCTGGGATACGATCTACCAGGGATTGTCTCATTTAGAAGAGCCGGCCCGAACAAGTTGGTTTCGGTTTGATCATTTTTTCTCCGATCATGTATTTCCATTTGCCCTTGAAAAGATCGCCCATCATCAACCCAAGCGAATCCTGGATATTGGCGCCAATACCGGAAAATTCAGTCTTGCGGCCTTGAAGGCAAATCCAAGTTGGGAGATCGGTCTGGTGGACTTGGAGATACAGCTGGAGCAGGCTAGAAAGAATATCGCCCACGAAGGATTGCTCGATCGGTGCTCGTTTTATGCCATGGATATATTGGAGCCGCAGAACGCCCTGCCTGAAGGCTATGATACCCTATGGATGAGCCAGTTTCTAGACTGTTTTTCTGAAGATCAGATCGTTCAGATTCTGGTGAAATGCAGGGAAGCCTTGCCCCCGGGAGGTCGGATTTTTATCAATGAAACCTTTTGGGATCGGCAGCGCTTTGAAGCCTCGGCTTTTAGCTTGCAAATGATTTCATTATATTTTACCTCGATGGCCAATGGGAATAGTCAGATGTATGCCTTCGAAGTCTTCGAGAAGCTCATAGAACAAGCCGGTTTTGAATGTGTTTCGATCGAAGATAATGTCGGATTTTCTCATACGCTGATTGAGATTCAACGGCGATCGGATCTGCCGAAACCCTGATAATGATTATAATATTATGAAAGTAGAGGAAGTTGACGTTCTGGTTATTGGCGCAGGCCCTTCAGGCAGCGTTGCTGCTTCTCATGTCCATCAAGGCGGACTCTCCGTTCGGATCGTCGAAAAGCAGCGCTTCCCTCGATTTGTGATCGGAGAAAGTCTTTTGCCTCGTTGCATGGAATCGTTGGAGTCTGCAGGGTTTCTGGACGCCATTTCCGCAAGAGGATTCCAGAAAAAAGATGGGGCGAAGTTTGTGTACAACGGAAAAGTCTGTGATTTTAATTTCCAGGATCAGTTTACGGCCGGATGGAATTGGACTTGGCAGGTGCCTCGCGCAGAAATGGATGAGGCCATGGCCCAGGCGTGCGAGCGAATGGGTATACCCATCGATTATGAGACGGAAGTCATCGATATCGTTTTTCATGACGATCATTCCTTAACCCGGGTTCGGGACAATCAGGGCATCGAAAGAGAGATTCGGGCCCGATTTATCATCGATGGCAGCGGTTACGGACGGGTCATCCCCCGCCTGTTCAACTTGGATAAGCCGTCGACGCAGCCAAGGCGGAAGACATTGCTTTGTCACCTGGAAGACCCAAGACGTAATGAAAGCAGTCAGCCCAATCGCATTACCATTTATGTAAAAGAGAAAAGAACCTGGATTTGGGTGATCCCCTTTTCGAATGGTATTACCTCCCTGGGCTTTGTGAGTGATCCCGAATTTTTTGACGATTACCCCTCGGACCCCAAGCAAGGCTATGAAGCGCTGCTGCAGATAGAGCCCTCGCTGGCTCAGCGCTTTGAGAACCCGAAATTTCAGTTTGAACCCCGGATCCTGGAGGGCTGGAGTGCGACCACGGACCGGTTTTATGGGCCGGGCTTTATCCTCACCGGGAATGTTACCGAGTTTTTAGATCCGGTTTTTTCTTCGGGTGTCACCTTAGCCGTCGTATCTGCGGAGCTGGCGGGTAAGTTGGTGGTTCGTCATCTCCAAGGAGATTCCAGCATCGACTGGGAAGAAGAATATGCGGCCGTGATTCGCCAGGGGGTGGATGTTTTCCGAACCTATGTCAATCGTTGGTATGACGGCACGCTGCTGGATATTTTCTTTGCTGAAAACCCCAATCCAGACATTATGTCTCAGATCTGCTCGGTGCTATCCGGCTATGTTTGGGATCGGAGCAACCCGTTCGTAAGACAGCATGAAAAATCCCTCAAAACCCTCCACAACTATGTCATAAGCCCTGCGGGGGATGCGCCACTCCTTTTTTCTTAATCCTACGGAATGATAGAGCCGATTTATATTCACCGATGGATAAAGATGGGAGAGCGGGGAACCGAGGTCTATCCTGCCTCGCTCCAAATGGAAGAACTGCAAGAACCAGGCATGGCGGCGACCACCCTCTATGAAGGGCTTTCCCTCCGCTATCCAAGGTTCTTTAAAATGGATGCGCCCAGCAGGTGGGCTTGGCTCGCCAGCGAATGGCTGTTTAAAGATCCGGGCTCGCCTCTCGAAGGTGATTTGTCACGCGAAAGGGTGGGCGTTGTCATGGCCACCCGCAGCGGAAGCCTGGAGGTGGATCAGCGCTTTTATGATTCCATGGAAACCGTTGCCAGTCCGGCGCTTTTTGTCTATACGCTTTCCAATATCATGATGGGCGAAATCTGCATCCGATATGGGTTTAAAGGCGAACAACTTTGCTTAGTCGAGGATCAGCCTCCGGCCTCCCTCCTCCAATTTTATGGGGAAGATTTATTACTTCGTCGAGGAATGGATGCTTGCCTGATGGGTTGGGTAGAAGCGTTTGGTGATAAAAAAAAGATTGGTTTGTTTTGGGTCAGTCGTCAGCCATCGAGAAAGGTGTTTGACGAAGAATCCATCGTTGAATTGACTTCATTTTTGTAGCAAGGGTCCCTGATGAATGTTCCGGTTAAAGAGAAGGTTTATGTGCTGTCCCAAGGGATGATTACTGCTTTAGGGCCGGATATCCCTAGCTGCCGCACCGCCCTATGGGAAGGCCAATCCCCGATTCGAGCGGCCCGCCATCTTCAGAGTCGAAGAGTCCATGATTTTCCGGTTGCCGAAGTGGATTTCAGCAATGAAGCCCTGGGCCGTATGGTGGGGTTGCAGGCGCGCTGGCCGCGCACCGCTTTGCTGAGCTTGAAGGCAGCCCAGGAGGCTTGGGCCCCCTTTGAAGGCAAAGTTGATGGGCTGCGCACGGCTTTCTGGTCTGCCAACACGGTGGGCGGCATGGATCAAACCGAATCCTGGTTTTTTGATCGCAACTCGATGGAGATTGACCGCGAGGGGGCATCCCGGATGGTATATCATGATTGTGGAGCCATTACGGCCCTGGTGGCAGACCACCTAGGCTTTAACGCCCGTTTTACCCTCAGTACGGCCTGTTCCTCGTCCGCCAATTCACTGATGATGGCGGCTCGGGAAATCGCCCATGGAAAGCGCGATTTAGCCCTGGCGGGTGGGGCCGATTGTCTTTCCCGTTTTACCCTCAATGGGTTCAACAGTTTAATGATATTGGATCGGCAACCCTGCCGCCCTTTTGATGCCGATCGACAAGGATTAAACCTGGGGGAAGGGGCGGCCTATCTGGTCCTGGCTTCGGAACGGGCCGTGGAGAAATTGGGCTTGTCCCCGCTGGGCTGTTTGCAAGGATATGGCAATGTCAATGACGCCTATCATCAGACGGCCTCCTCTCCTGAAGGTCTAGGCAATCAGGCGGCGATGCGCGCGGCCCTATCTGAGGCCGGACTCCGCCCGGATCAAATCGGCTATATAAATCTCCACGGCACAGGAACCACCAATAATGATGAATCCGAGGGGCGGGCCGTTCAATCTGTTTTTGGAGACCTTATCCCCCGGCTTTCGTCAACCAAGGCAAATACGGGTCATACCCTAGGGGCCGCGGGGGCGGTGGAAGCGGTTTTCTGCCTCTGGACCTTGCAGTATGGATGGATCTACCCCAATCTCCGCTGGAATACACCGATGCCGGATTTGGGATGGACCCCCCAGACGGAAAGAATCATCGATACGGGGATTGAGCATGTATTGTCCAATTCTTTTGGCTTTGGAGGAAATTGCAGCAGCCTGGTATTTTCAAAATCTGCGCATGGATAGGAAGGCATACATACATAGCAAAGGATTAATTTCTATCACCGGCCATTCCCTGGATCCCGGGTTTTGGCAGGATCCGGTTCTGCCCACCTCCTATCCATATCTAGCTCAGGAGCCCACCTATGAGGGCATGATTTCACCCAACCAGAAGCGCAGGCTTTCCAAGGTAGTGCGCATGGGCTTGGGAGCGGCATTCATGGCCTTGCGTGGGGCGGGCCTAGAAAAGCCCGATATGGTATCCACAGGTACCTTCATGGGCTGTGTGCACGATACCGAGCAGTTCCTTAGCCAAATGGTCAAGTTTGAGGAGCAAAAGCTCAGCCCCACGGCCTTTATCCAGTCCACCCACAATACCGTGGGCGGTCAAATTGCATTGGCAACAGGCTGTCTGGGGCAAAACCTCTGTTACGTACAAAGAGGGCATTCTTTTGAGCAGGCCTGGCTGGATGCAAGCCTTTGGCTGGCATCCAACCCCGGTTCCAAGGCACTGGTTGGCGGAATGGATGAAGTCGGCGCTTTAAGTGTAGAAGTTTTTCAGTACATCGGTCTTTATAGAAAAGATCCGGAACCTCCCGCCCATGGAGATGGGATGCTGCAGGGGAGCCGGGCGGGAGAAGGAGCTGGTTTTTTTGTGGTCTCGGATACGCCCCCGGCCGCAGGAGCCAAAGTCTATGTGAACCGGTTGGAGATATTTTCTGCAAGCCATGGCGAACAGGCCATCGAGAAGTGGAAGGCATTTGCGAACCCCAGTCAGAAGACCCCTCCAGATCTGATTCTTTCGGGGCAGGACGGGCGCGCGGATGCCCAGCCTTTTTATGATTTTCTAAGCCAAACCATGGCGGGCGTGCCTCAATACTTTTTTAAATCGATTACGGGAGACTACGGGACAGCTTCGGCCCTGGCGCTGGGCCTGGCCCATCAGATTTTTGAAGGCAAGTTTCCGGGCATTGAGCAAGGGCGGGGGCCCAAGGCGCCATGCCGAAGAATAATGATGGTCAACGAGCATTGGGGAGACTACAGTTTTTGGGAATTGATGGTCGAGCCCTGAGTAGATTCGGGGACTATGGCTTGATTTTTTTGATTATACGGCAGTTGTAAACTCATCTGTATGCGAAGACATGTTTATGATACGGGTATCATTGGTAATTGCGGCTATTTGGCTCATATCCGCAAGGATACCTCCGTCGCTTGGATGTGCTGGCCTCGATTTGATAGCTCTTTTGTATTTGGTTCTTTACTTGACGAGGAAAAAGGAGGCAGCTTTTCGATTCTCCCCGAAGGACGATTTGAATCCCATCAAAAGTATATTGAGAATACCAACGTTCTTCAGACTGAAATTACCACGGAGGAAGGCCGTTACCGGGTAACGGATTTTGCCCCCCGGTTTCGGCTGTACGAGCGATACTATCGCCCGCTGATGCTGATACGAAAAATCGAGCCCCTATCTGGGAATCCAAGAGTCCGCATAAGCTGCGAACCCGTGGGAGACTATGGGAAACGACCGCTTTCGGGAATACCTGGAAGCAATCATATCGAATTTCTGGGCCTCGATCATCCCCTTCGGCTTACCAGCAATGTGTCGAATAATTTCATCCTCGATAAGCAATGGCTGAGCCTCCATGAAACCAAATATCTCGTGCTTACCTATGGACTCCCGATGGAGGCCCCATTGATCCATACCAGCGAAGACTTTTTAATGCGCACGGTCTCTTACTGGCGGCAGTGGGTGAAAAACACAGGTATTGGAAATATGTATCAGCAGCAGGTGATCCGCTCTTCTCTGGCTCTGAAGATACATCAGTATGAAGATACCGGGGCCATTATCGCCGCCAGCACCACCAGTTTGCCGGAATATCCGGGATCGGGGCGCACCTGGGATTACCGCTATTGCTGGCTTCGTGATGCCTATTATATTCTGAATGCGTTTAACAATATCGGGCACTTTGAAGAGGCAGAGCTATACTTTCACTATATCGCTAATTTGGCGGCTAAAGAAGACGGGCGTTATCATCCGCTCTATTCAATTACCGGTTCTTCCGAGATACCGGAGCGGAGCCTTGATTTAGCGGGATACCAGCATAATCAGCCGGTACGGGTTGGAAATCAGGCCGTGGATCACCGGCAGAATGATATTTACGGACAGGTGCTCCTGTCTTTGCTGCCCTTGTATACGGATCGTCGTTTTATTTTTGAAGAACGACATGACTCCTCCCTATGGATTCAATCCATCCTCGACAAGATTGAGATGACCATCGATGAGCCGGACGCCGGCATTTGGGAGTTTCGGAATCGAGAACAGTTTCATTGTTACACGAATTTGTTTCAATGGGCAGGATGTATGGCTGCCATTAAGATGGCCCGCCATATTCGGGATGAAGCCCTGCTCAAGAGAGCCAATGAACTCCGAATACGCGCGATAGCCCGGGTCGAATCATGCTACGATCCAGATCGAAAAGTTTATACCCAGGCCCAAGGGGTTGATTCTTTGGATGCCAGTACGCTTCAGTTGATTATGATGCATTATCTGGATCCTCGAAGCCAGCGCGCCAAAGATCATCTCGCCGCGGTGGAGAAAGAGCTCAAGGCCGATCATGGGCTGTTTTACCGCTATATACACCGGGACGATTTTGGAAAGCCCAAGTCAACCTTTTTGATTACGGCCTTCTGGTATATCGAAGCATTGGCCTGTGTCGGGAGGCTGGACGAAGCGCAGGAAAACTTTAATGAGCTGCTGCGATTTACGAACCATTTGGGTCTGCTTTCAGAAGATGTAGATGCTCAAGATGGCAGCCAATGGGGAAACTTCCCCCAGGCCTACAGCCACGTAGGACTTATGAATGCGGCCTTTCGGATTTCGCGGAACCTCGGTCGTCCTGGCTTCTATTAGCGCGTGAGCAATGAATAGATCGCTTCCCAGCTTATTCAGCCTGAGGTTTGCGGTCCTTGGAGGCGGGGGTAGGATTCGGACCGTCTTGCGCCCGCAGGAGGAAGCGAAGAAAATGGCGAACGTCGGTATAATGCCTTAGGTAGTATTGCGCCGCGGATATCTGTTTGCCTACTTTAATCGTAATGGCTTCCGGGGGCATGACTTTGAACATGTCTTCATCGGTCCGGTCATCGCCGATCGTAACCTGAAAATCGGCCTGGGCGTTGTTTAGCCAGGGTGCAATGGCTTTTCCCTTGTCAAAATGCCGGATCTTGATTTCCAGGATCTGATGTCCTTCAAGAAACTGCAATCCTTTTTCACTCACAAAATGATGGATGTCGGACATCAGTTCCTGAGCTCGTATTTCTCCAAGCCCCGGCTCCACACCCCGGTAATGCCAGACCAGCGAATATGATTTTTCCTCGATGCTTGATCCCTTGGTTCGCAAGGTGTAGTTTTTAAGCACGGGATAGATTTCAGACATCCAGGACTTGTCAATTTCTCCGGCGGATTTCCAGGCACCGTCCTTTTGCTTGCTCCAGGCGCCGTGTTCGGCAACCATAGAAACGGGAAGATGCCCCAGCCAGGCTTCCATGGTCCGGTGGTCGCGACCACTGGTCATGATGACCTGATTGCGAGGATCGGCGCATAGGTCTTCGAGGAGCTGCTGGAGCTCTGCGTCCGGTTTGGCTTGGTCGATATCTTTGAAAAAGCCGGTAAGGGTGCCGTCGTAATCGAGAAAAAATTGCCGATTCTGGCTGCGCTTATATTGTTGTCCTAAGGCTTCCATGGTCTCCTGATTTAGGCGACGGGTGGCCAGGTTTTTCTGATGCGAGTCTGTATAATCGAGTTTATCCATAAAGCTTGATGCCCAGGTGAAGACATTAAAATGGGAGATGGTATTCTGCATGGCTTGCATGCGTTTCTTCTGTTCGCTTTCCGGCATGATCAGCGCCTCATAAATCTTGTCGGCAAAACTCCAGATATCATTGGGGTTAACGAGGATCGCCTCGGTGAGCTCCCGGGCCGCCCCCGCCATTTCGCTGAGTACGAGGACGCCGAGCTGATCGGTTTTAGAAGCCACAAATTCCTTGCTTACCAGATTCATTCCGTCTCTTAGCGGCGTAACCAAAGCCACGTCGGCCGCCTTATAAAGCGCCGATAACATGGTCAATGGGAAGGACCGATAAAAGTGCTGGATCGGCTGCCAGCCGAGCATGGAGAAGCGGCCGTTGATTTCGCCAACCAGATTATTGATTTCTTCCTTGAGTTCTCGGTATTTCGGAAGTTTGTCCCGGGAAGGAACTACCAGCTGGATGAAACTTATTTTTTCGCGCAGTTCCGGATGCTTTTCGAGCAGTATCTGGAAGGCTTGCAAGCGCTGAACAATACCTTTGCTATAATCCAATCGGTCGATGGAGATCAGCAGCCTATTGTGGTTGACCAGCCTCTTGAGTTTTTGTTCATTTCTTTGGGTTGCGGGACTGGCGGCCAGCTGATGGTAGGCCTCATAATCAATACTCATGGGGAAGGCATCTACGGAAACAGCCCGGTTTTCGACGATGAGCTCGTTGGCCGGTCCATTGATCTGGCTAATTCGAGAAGTGGCGCTGATGAAGTGGCGCACATCATCATAAGTATGAAAGCCAATGAGGTCGGCCCCCAATAGGCCTTCCAAGAGTTCCTTTCTCCATGGCAGTTGCCGGAAGATTTCATAGGAAGGAAAAGGAATATGCTGAAAATAACCAATGGTGGCTTGGGGCATCGATTTGCGGATCAATCCGGGAAGCAGCATGAGTTGATAATCCTGGACCCAAATGATATCATTTTCCTGGGCAAATTCCAGTACAATACGCGCAAATTTTTCGTTGACTTCCTGGTAGCTTTTCCAAAAGTCGGGGTGGAATCGGGTGAAATTGGGGAAATAATGGAACAGGGGCCATAAAGTACCATTGGAAAACCCGTCGTAGTATTTGGCCATATCTTCCACGGTAAGGAAAACGGGATAGAACTGTTTTTCCAGCAGCTTTTCCCGGGTTTTCTCTTCCTCCGATGCGTCAACGACGGCCCCAGGCCAGCCGATCCAAAGATTGTTACTGAACTTCTTATAGATGCTTCCCAACCCGGTTGCTAATCCCCCCTCGCTGGGAGCGAATACTTTCTCCCCGGATCTATGCGTGATTTTAATAGGAAGTCGATTCGAGACGACAAGGATTCTGCGGTTTCTATCCATGCGATCGCGGCAGTGATTTTATAATGGTTCAGGTTGATGACCCCTTAAGTCTAATAAGAACGTGCCAGGCCTTGAAAATTTAAAGGCGATTTTAAAGAACTGCGTCCAAGTCCTAAGATCTTGTTTTAGGCAGCTTAATTTACTTAATTTGCCAGTTAAAGCCAAAGCATATGTCAAGCCCCAGTTTTTATGCCCGTATTCGGGAAGAATTGCAGGAAATCCAGGACGCCGGATTATATAAGCAGGAACGAATCATTGAATCCGTCCAAGGACCAGAGATTCAGGTGAACGGAAAGTCCGTCCTGAACTTTTGTGCAAACAACTATCTGGGCCTCTCTTCGCATCCCCAGGTGATCCAGGCCGCGCACCAGACCATTGATCGACGCGGGTACGGGATGAGCTCGGTTCGATTCATTTGCGGCACTCAGGATATCCATCGGGAGCTGGAGGAGAAAATTGCCCGCTTCCTGGGTATGGAGGATTCGATTCTCTATGCGGCCTGCTTTGATGCCAATGCGGGGGTATTTGAACCGCTGCTTGGGCCCGACGATGTGATCATATCCGATGAGCTAAACCATGCCTCGATCATCGATGGGGTTCGCCTCACCAAATCAAAACGTGCCCGGTTCCGTCACAACGATATGGAAGATTTGGAGGCGCAGCTGCAAGCCCATCCCCAGGCTCGCACGCGGTTTATTGTTACGGATTCGGTGTTTTCCATGGACGGAACCATCGCCCAGCTGGATAAAATTTGCGAACTGGCCGATCGCTATGACGCCTTGGTTATGATTGATGAAAGCCACTCTTCCGGGTTTATGGGAAGAACGGGTAGGGGTGTTCATGAGTTGTGTGGAGTCATCGATCGCATAGACGTGATTACCGGCACCCTGGGTAAGGCCCTGGGCGGCGCTTCCGGTGGGTTTACCAGCGGTCGGAAAGAACTGGTGGATATGTTGCGCCAGAAAAGCCGTCCTTATTTATTTTCCAATACCCTGGCTCCGGCGGTTGTGGGCGCTTCCATTGCGGTTTTGGATATGATTTCCGAGACGACAGACCTTCGCGATAAGCTGGAAGCCAACACGCTTCGATTCCGCGAAGCCATGGTGGCTGCTGGATTTGATATCAAGCCCGGTACCCATCCTATTGTTCCCATTATGCTTTATGATGCGCCCCTGGCACAGAAAATGGCAGCCCGCCTTCTTGAGGAAGGCATTTATGTAATCGGGTTTTTCTATCCCGTGGTTCCCAGTGGTCAGGCTCGGATACGCGTTCAGATTTCTGCGGCGCATCGGGATGAGCATCTGGATAAGGCCATTGAGGCCTTCACACGGGTGGGCAAAGAGCTGGGCGTGATTCAGGGCTAGATCTCAAACATTTTTCAAAGGGCCTCTCGGGTTTACGCAATAGAGGGCAAGGGTTCTATCCAGTAGGGGAAATCGAACCTATTGGGCATTACCTTCTATATTCCCTACTCACCACCTTGCGCAGTTCCGACAGCAAATGAGGGAACAGCGCTTCCAGTTGGGAGCGTCTGGAGGGGGCTGTCTGATCCCGGGGTGGTTTATCCGCATTCAGGTAGCTCTCCAGTTCGTCGTCGGCAAAAAGCAGGAGCTCGCGGAAGCTCAATCCGCTCTCCCCGAAACGCTTCAGATAACCCGCAATCGTACGTCTGTTGATGCCGGTTTCCTTTTCTATGTTCCGCTGGGAAAAACCGCGGTCCAAAAACAATAATAGCTGTCTAATCTTGTGCATACTAAGGGGTTTGTTTTCCAGACGACCTGCAAGAGCATTGTACTATCCTTACCCCGCTAAAACCTATAATCCAGGGCCTTGTGGGGTTCACATCATAAAGGTACTGGTCGATAATTACATGTTCTAAATGCTGTATATTCAGTGGCATAAATATTCTACTCCTCTTTACGATTCCCAATCTTAATCTTGTTAACGACTCTTCTTGTTCTTACTGATGGAAGAATCACCGGAATTGATGCTCAGGCTCTGGCGATCCTGCATGACCTTACCGATGCGGTCACTCAGTTGTCTGGCAGTATCGCCCGTTACCTGACCTGAAACTATATTCCCCACGATACCCATAATTACATCCGCCTGCTCGCGGTTGCAGTCTTTCCGCAACTGTGACAAGTCCTTTATACCGAGCGTCGTCGCTACGTTATTGCTCCTTGCCGTGGCAATCAGACTATCAATCCAACTCAGGTAAATCGTAGGAAATTCATCGAACACAAGGCTTGATTTGAGCTTACCCTTCTGGTTCACCAGCTTCACCAAACGGTTCACACTATCTGAAGGGAAGAGAACTCATACAGATTCCTGTAGCGGTTTCGGACGGTTTGGTATTGCAGCTTTCCGCCAGAAAACATAATGAAGTGCAAGCAGCGATTGTTAAGCAATTTGCGCCCCGGTTTGCTAGGCGTGGCAAATTGCTGTACTTCGGGGATACCGCCAAGAAGGATCTATTTGTTGATACGGAAACGCTGGCTGCCCTCGGTATCCCGATCGACCAACATAGCAAGCTGCCCGATGTCGTAATTTATGATGAGCGGCGGAATTGGTTATTCCTCATCGAGGCCGTCACTTCACCCGGTCCGGTTTCTCCGAAGCGGATTGTAGAGCTTGAAGCATTTTTAGCAAATTGTAACGTGGGGAAAGTATACGTTACCGCATTCCCGGATATGGCAGAGTTCAAGAAACACAGCAATAATATCGCCTGGGAAACGGAAGTATGGCTTGCAGAAATCCCGGATCATATGATCCATTTCAACGGCGATCGCTTTCTAGGGCCACGCCCTTAAATGGCGTTGCAACCTTTGCTGGTTGTGGCAGATTGTTGCTTGCAACTTTCCATATAATTTTTATAGACTAATTCCAACTCAGCGTTGCTAGCGTTTTGGTAGTATCAACTTGCTTTGTTCACATAAGACAAGTACTACCAACTTTTAATTTTGGCTTAACATCCACGCCAGCAGGGGCATTAAAAGCGTCTCTTTCATTGGGCAATTGACACCTATCTCTACCTCAATCATATCCTAGTCAGAAGCGCGGTACTCCATTACCATAAACGCTTATGTGGATTTGCAGACGCTAAGCAACCCACGTTAATTGCCAACGAATAGCCCATTCTTAGCTGATGCTTTTACTTTGTGTAAAATAATAAAGGATAGCAAACTCCACTACAGTCGGCGAATACTCTACTGAATTTTTTATAAACTCTCCCTAAACCAACGGCGGAGCCCGCCAGATAAAAAAAAGCTGCCGTCCGATGTATAAATGAAGAAACAAGAAATCGACGGGGGTAATAATTCCTTAGAAAATACATGAGCAATCTAAAGTACGACGGCACAGACCATCACTAAATCAATTGGTCACGAGTATATTTTTTTGACTTAGGTAGCTAATCAATACCGCTAAAAACAGTAAACTCGCGAAACATTCATTGGAGTTATG
>CAZYEZ010000051.1:0-6421 GCA_964646775.1 uncultured Chitinophagaceae bacterium
TTTATTTGGCTCCTAATGCTCTTCTGGTTTGTTCCGTTTTCATGCGAGCAATCGAACGACGCAAGGCACGAATGGTCAGCGGATTCTCCAAGGGGTTTACGGAATGGGTAAAGTGAAGCTTCCGCAAGCGAATGGTTTCGTTCTCAATGTTCGCCCTGAGTTCCTGGTCGTCCATTGCCTGAAGATCCTCCGCCTTTTTCTTATTTTCTTTCGCCATGATAAGGGTGGTTTACTTTATTGCTGCTAATGTTTTCGATTCTAAGCTTCCACATAGTCTGGGCGGACCACAAATTTGGTCTTGATGGGAAGTTTCTGGGCAGCCAAGGCCAAAGCTTCCTGGGCAAGTTCCATGGGTACTCCTTCGCATTCGAACATGATGCGACCGGGTTTTACCACGGCAGCCCAGAATTCCAGGTTACCCTTTCCTTTACCCATACGCACTTCCTGAGGCTTGCGGGTTATTGGCTTATCGGGGAAAATACGGATCCAGACGTTTCCTTCCCGCTTCATATGACGGGTCATGGCCTGTCTGGCGGCTTCAATCTGCCGGTTCGTAATCCATTTGGGTTCCAAAGCTTTCAGGCCGAAGGATCCAAAGGCAATGGTCGTGCCTCTTTGGGCGTTCCCTCTGATTCTTCCTTTATGAGCTTTACGATGTTTGGTTTTCTTTGGCTGTAACATGGTTACCCGTAATTTTTAATATTGTATGCAAATTCATTCTCCTATCGGCGGCCACCTCGATGACCTCCCCGGCCTCCGCGACGATCGCGATCGCCTCTCATGTCTCCACGGAAGTCTCCGCGTCCACGCTCTGTGCTCGCCGTAATATTCGGATTCAGTTCTCTTTTACCCAGGACTTCTCCTTTACAGATCCATACCTTGATTCCGATTTTTCCATAAACCGTAGATGCGGCTACGGAAGCATAATCGATATCCATTCTAAACGTGTGCAAAGGCGTCCTTCCCTGCTTATACTCTTCTGAACGGGCGATTTCCGCGCCGCCTAGACGACCTCCCACTTTAATCTTGATCCCTTCTGCGCCCATTCTCATCGCGGTCGATATGGCCATTTTCAGGGCTCTTTTGTAGCTAACCCGGCTTTCTAGCTGGCGTGCGATGGTTTCTCCTACGATCATGGCATCCAGTTCTGGCCGGCGTATCTCCATGATGTTGATCTGCACGTCTTCCTTTCCGGTAAGCTTTTTCAGCTCCTCCTTCACACGATCTACTTCGGAGCCTCCCTTTCCAATGATAATACCCGGTTTGGATGTATGAATGGTAAGGATCAGTTTGCCTAAAGTCCGCTCGATGACAATCTTGGAAATACCGCCTTTCGAAATACGTGCATTCAGATAAGTGCGGATCTTATGGTCCTCGATAAGGTTTTGACTAAAATCCTTCTTTTCACCAAACCACATGGAGTCCCATCCGCGGATGATCCCCAACCGGTTACCTATAGGATTCGTTTTTTGGCCCATTCTAGCTGTTTTATATTACTTTGTTGATAATTCTGATAATTCTTCGGTCGAGGCGGATACCCGGCTATCTACGACAATGGTAACATGGTTGCTACGCTTTCTGATTCGATAAGCCCTTCCCTGGGGCGCCGGATTCATGCGCTTAAGGGTACGGCCTCCATCTACATAAATCGTCTTTACGTAGAGTTGCGCCGCTTCCATATCTACCCCTTCGTTCTTCAGCCCCCAATTCGCTACCGCACTCAGCAGCAGTTTCTCTAAGGGTACAGAATTATGCTTGGGGCTGAATTTCAGTATGTTCAGCGCCTTCTCCACGTCTTCACCGCGAATCAGATCCGCCAGCAAGCGCATCTTGCGCGGGGAGGTTGGATGGTTTCGTAAACGAGCTACAGCTTCCATGTTCTATACAATTTCTATGATTGGCTGCCCCACCAGAAGATGGAGCAAATATTTCTTACAATGATTACTTGGAACCGCTATGTCCTTTAAAGTTCCGGGTCGGTGCAAATTCACCGAGCTTATGGCCTACCATAAACTCCGTCACATAGACGGGGATAAATTTGTTACCATTATGCACGGCAAAGGTTTGACCTACAAATTCTGGGGTAATGGTCGAGCGACGACTCCAGGTCTTGATCACGCCCTTCTTCGTCTTCCCTTCGGCCATATCTAATACCTTCTTGCCGAGTTTAGCATCTACATAAGGACCTTTTTTTATTGAACGAGCCATGTTCTAAGCTTTTATTTTGGGGAACAAAGTTCCGAATCTTTTATCTAATCTATAAATTCCGAAATCCGCAATTATCTTTTGCCACCTTTTCTTTGGATGATCAGCTTATCCGAAGCTTTGGCTTTGCGGGTTTTCAAGCCTTTGGCATACTTACCCGTTCTGCTTCTTGGATGGCCTCCGGAAGCTCTTCCTTCCCCACCACCCATGGGGTGATCGACGGGGTTCATGGCCACACCGCGGGTTCTGGGACGAATGCCCTTCCAACGCGTTCTGCCCGCTTTACCCATGGATTCCAATTGATGGTCGCTGTTGGAAACCGTACCCACCGTCGCCATACAGGCGCTGAGGATACGACGGGTTTCCCCGGAAGGCATGCGCAAAATGCAATACTTATCTTCCTTACCGTTCAGCTGGGCATAGGTGCCGGCGGAGCGAGCCATCGCGCCTCCCTGACCAGGGCGCAGTTCGATGTTGTGAACCACGGTACCCAAGGGCATATTGCGCAAGGGAAGAGCGTTGCCTACTTCCGGCGATGCTTTCTCTCCGCTAACCACTTGGCTACCTACCTGCAATCCTTGGGGGGCAAGGATGTAACGCTTCTCTCCGTCTGCATAGCTGAGCAGGGCGATAAACGCGGAGCGGTTGGGATCATACTCAATGGTCTTTACCGTAGCGGGCACATTATGCTTATTGCGCTTGAAATCAATGCGACGGTATTTCTTCTTGTTCCCTCCCCCGATATAGCGCATGGAGCGACGGCCTTGGGAGTTTCTCCCCCCGGTCCCGGACATGGGTTCCAAAAGGCTCTTCTCGGGTTCATTGGTGGTCACCTCGGCATAGGCATTGCCGATTCTCCAACGGGTGCCAGCGGTTACCGGCTTATACTTTCTTAGTGCCATGATCTATGCTTTTTCAAACTGACTTAAATGGAAAACAAATCAATCGATTCGCCTTCAGCTAGGGTTACCACCGCTTTCTTATAGGCGGGCTTTACCCCTTGGATGAACCCTGCTTTCGTAAACCGGGATTTTTTCTTACCAGGAACGACCATGGTATTCACCTCGTCTACTTTCACACCATAGAACTCTTCTACGGCTTTAAGGATCTCCAGTTTATTTGCCCGACGGTCTACGACAAAAGAATACCGACGCTGATTTTCCATCTGCGTATTTACTTTCTCCGTAATCACCGGTCTGACCAATACGTCCTCGAATTTCATGATACTTAAATTTCTTTATGCGAAAATTCCGTTTCTTAACTGTTCTGTTCTGCCTGTTCTGCCTGCTCTGCCTTTACTGCTTGTTCCGCCTGTTCTGCTTCTACTTCCACCATTTCCTCTTGGAACATACTGGCCGCCGATTCGGTAAAAATGATTCGGCTCGCATTAACCAGGTCATAGGTATTCATATCACTGAGGACGACGGTTTTATTCGTCGGCAGGTTGCGGCCGCTCAGGTATACGGGCATGACATACTCGCTGAGAACATAAAGGGATTTAGAACCGGCATGGGGTAAGTGATCCAACATGGAAGCAAAATCCTTGGTCTTGGGAGCCTCCATGGAAAGATCTTCTACCACAAATATCTGACCGGCAGATGCCTTATGCGATAGCGCGGACATCTTGGCCAAATCCTTCACCTTACGGTTCAACTTAAAACCGTAGCGATGCGGGATGGGTCCGTTGATCGCTCCGCCCCCTTTATATAGAGGGTTGCGGATGTTCCCTTTTCTGGAACCCCCGGTTCCCTTCTGCCGATGAAGCTTGCGTGAAGAACCTTTCACTTCTGCCCGCGTCTTGGTCTTATGGGAACCTTGGCGTTGGGAAGCCAGGTATTGCTTCACCGCTAAATAAATACAATGATCATTGGGCTCTATGCCAAAGATATCATCTGGCAATTCAACCGTACGACCCGTTTTTTCCCCTTTAATATTTAATACGTCAACCTGCATGACTCAATTAATTCTGAATTAAAACAATAGCACCGTTATGACCCGGCACGGAACCACTCACCAAAAGGTAGTTCTTCTCCGCGAATACTTTCACCACGCGCAGTGCTTTTACTTTCACGCGGTCACCGCCCATGCGTCCGGCCATGCGCATTCCTTTGAATACGCGGCTGGGATAGGAGGATCCTCCAATGGAACCCGGCGCCCGCTGACGGTCATGCTGACCGTGAGAAGACTCTCCGACCCCATGGAAACCATGGCGTTTTACCACCCCCTGAAACCCTTTTCCTTTGGAGGTTCCCACAACGGAAACTTTCTCTCCTTCGGTAAAGATGTCACAAGTGATGGTATCCCCTACTTCCTTTTCCAGGGAGCAGTTTCGGATCTCCTTAACAATCGCCTTAGGGCTGGTTTGGGCAGCGGCAAAATGACCCATCAATGGCTTGGGGGTATTCTTTTCTTTTGCTTCGCCGTATCCAATTTGCAAAGCCGAGTATCCGTCCGATTCCATGGTCTTCTTTTGCAGCACTACACAAGGTCCTGCTTCGATAATGGTGCAGGCCGTATGCCTTCCATTCTCCTCGAAAACACTGGTCATACCGATCTTCCTACCAATAATCCCTTTCATTTTCTGATATTTTGACTAGCGCCTGAACTTCAACGGGGAACCTCAGGATTGGTCGTTCATTAAATATGGTTCTTCAAAATAAGGTTCTGTCAAGCTTTAATTTCCACTTCCACCCCACTTGGCAGGTCTAACTTAGCCAGGGCATCCACGGTACGGGAAGAAGAAGTATAGATATCAAGAAGGCGCTTATGCGTGCAAAGCTGAAACTGCTCCCTGGACTTCTTGTTAACGTGCGGGGATCTCAATACGGTATAAATCTTCTTTTCCGTGGGCAAGGGTATGGGACCCGTCACGACGGCCCCGGTGTTGCGCACCGTTTTAACGATTTTTTCAGAGGATTTATCAACCAGGTTATGGTCGTAAGATTTCAATTTGATTCTGATACGCTGTGACATAGTACGATTAGCTTCTAACCCACGAAATTTGGGACTGCAAAGGTAAAGACTAGTTTCGTACCAAACAAAAGATTTAAAAAGTTTTTTTTAAGCCTTTTCTCCAACGCTACCACCAAATCCCGGTTCCTGGGTTAAACAGACCGAAAAACCCAGGGGTACCCGGGGGTTTCTAATAGCCGTATTTTTCCTTCCAGCACTGGCGTAGATACTGTCGTAGACGGGCTTCTGCGGGATTGGACCCGGGGTCATAAATGCGCTTTCCTGATAAAGAAGCAGGCATATATTCCTGATCCACAAAATGATCCGGTTCGTTATGGGGGTAACGATAATCTTTCCCAAATCCCTGGGATTTCATCAGCGCGGTGGGCGCATTTCTAAGGGAAAGCGGAACAGGCTCCATGGCGTATTGCTCCGCCAATGCCTCTGCTTGGCCGATGGCCGTGTAGGCCGCATTGCTTTTGGGGGAAGCAGCCAAATAGGTCACGCATTGACTAAGGATGATGCGCGCCTCCGGAAACCCAATCATGTTGACCGCCTGAAAACAGGTGGTCGCCATAAGCAGGGCATTGGGATTGGCATTTCCAATATCTTCGGAGGCCAGAATAACCAGCCGCCGGGCAATAAAACGGGGTTCTTCTCCCGCCTTTATCATCCGGGCCATCCAGTAGAGGGCCGCATTGGGATCGGAGCCGCGTATGGATTTGATGAAGGCCGAAATCATATCATAATGCTGATCGCCCTGTTTGTCGTAAAGGGGCATACGACGCTCCACGATGTTTTGCACGGTTTCATTCATGATTTCCCTCTGGCCTTTCGGTAGACTTTGAATCGACCACTCCAAAAGGTTCAGCAGTTTGCGGCCGTCGCCGCCACTGCCTTGAAGCAGGGCTTCCCATTCCCCAATGCGGACGCCTTGGGCTCGAACCCAGGGATCTTCCTCCAGGGCACGAAGGGCCATTTTCTTTAGGTCTTCGGCCTCAAGCGGCTTCAGCGTATAAACCTGGCAGCGACTCAGAAGGGCCCCGATCACTTCGAAGGAAGGATTTTCGGTGGTCGCCCCGAAAAGGGTAATGACCCCCTGCTCTACGGCACCCAGAAGTCGATCCTGCTGGGCGCGATTAAATCGATGAATCTCGTCAAGAAAAAGTATCGTCTTGGTGCCGCTTAAAACCAGTCTATCCTTAGCCGCTTGGGTAACATCGCGAATATCCTTCACGCCGGCTGTTGTCGCGTTGAGATATTT
>CAZYEZ010000051.1:6431-13888 GCA_964646775.1 uncultured Chitinophagaceae bacterium
ATCGATGAATCTCATCGATGAATAAAATAGCGCCACCCTGAGCCTTGGCTTTTTCCAAGGCTTCGCGCACCTCCTTGACCCCGCTGTCTACGGCGGAAAGAGCTAGGAAGGGGTAACCCATGGTATCGGCCAGAACCCGGGCTAGGCTGGTTTTGCCGACCCCGGGAGGTCCCCAGAAAATAATGGAATTGGGGCGCCCCGCTTGAACCATATGATGCAGTACTTTGCCAGGAGCCAGTAAATGATCTTGACCAATAAATGCCGATAGGGTTTTGGGGCGCATCCGCTCGGCCAACGGAATCGCGGGGGCAGAAGATTTCATAAGAATGAATAAGAATTTCGGGCGGAAGCCTACATTTGTCTAATGAGACGCAAATTACGGATCCTTTTTCTGATCGCTTGCCTAGGACCTGTTTGGGTATACGGTCAGCATGACAATAGGCTGAAAGGCCGCCAGGGGAAAAGCCCTACCAAAGAAAAGTCGGAAAAAAAACGCAGCCCGGCCCCCATCAATTATAAAGAGCTGGGATCTCCGCTTCCAGAGCTTGTAATGCTCAGCCGCCATGGAGACAGTTTACGTCCTTTTGAGCAAGCGGGTTCCGGACCCTATTTGGTATTCATGTTCAACCCTACCTGTGACCATTGTCAGCAAATCGCAAGGGAAATTAAAAAAGAGGAGCTGGACCGTTTAGGGAACCGCCCCATCGTATGGCTGGCTTCGTCTCAGATGCCGCCTGGACATCTGGAGTTTTTTCACCAGGTCACCAAAATTGAAGAAACGCAGATGCAAATGGGTCTCGATCTGTCGGGGTTCATCGATCGGACCTTTGTTTACGGAGGGTTACCCCAACTCAATATTTATAATGAAGACCAAATACTGGTACGCCAGTATCCCGGGGAAATCCCCCTGGACTCTCTCGCTTCCTTCATCACGGAAAAAGAGGCCCTGAATCCTGAGCATTCAAAGGATACGCAGGAAAATAATCTGGAAAAATAATCCCCTGACCCAGGAAAACCCATGGTTTTCCTTTGCTGCGGTTTGGTTTTCTACTTTGATTCTGCCTTAACTAGGCCTTGGTCTGACTCTTGATATAATCGCGAATCTTACGCACGTAATCAAAATACCCTTTTTCTAGCCGAAACCAGAAAATGAGGAAAATCAACAGGGCGATGCCGCCAAGCGTATAAGTCATGGTCAGATGCTCGTCGCTGCCAAATACGAGGAACAGTAGAGAGGCGGCAAACAAAAACCCGCAGAAGATGACCACCATCATGGGGCCTCCCACGTCAATGCGGCGCATCTTGGATTTGATGACCACTTGGGTTTTGTCTCCTGCTCCCTGAAACCGTACATGCGTAATGGGCAGGGTCTTGAGTTCGGTCATGTCTTCCGCATGGGGAATGACCCGGATGAAATGATCTTTCTCCGTGACTTCGAAGTCCATGTCATGAACTTTCACGTGCGTCCCGACCAACCGCTTCTTAATCACTTCAGCCAGTAGGGGCGTCTTGTAACGATAGGTTCTAGAAAATATCATAAAATGAGTTTAGGTATAAGGAAAGTTAAGACATATTTCTAACATTTCAAATATACCTTTAGAATTTTTTTCAGTCTAATAATAGAAAAAACTCATTCATTTGAACCAAAACCTGCGAAGGAAAGCCGGCGGGGGCCTAGGAATGGACAGAGCCTGCAAGATCCGATCAGGGTCGCGACCTGTCTTGCCCGATCAGCTGATAATAGTCTTCCACCATTTTACGATAGTAGGGTTTCAAATGGGCAGGAACCCAACGAAAAGCCTCCTGCATATGCTGGCGATCCTTTAGGAACTGCTCCAGCTCCGGAGGCATGGGGGCCTTCTGATCCCGAGCGGACTGGCCGCTTCGCTGATCCGATTGCTCCTGCTCTCTGACGGCTTTTTCGGCTTCCAGCAGACGGGTTAATATTTGCTTTTGCCTTGCCAGAAATTGCTGCGCATAGATTTGCCGGTTGACGAGATCCGTTTCCTGCCGATCCATCTCCTGCATGATTTCTTGGAGGCGTTCCCCCTGGCCCATTCCTTTGCTGTTAAGCTCCCGGCTGAGTTCGGCAATCCGCCGTCGAATCTCCGCCTGTCGGGCGGCCATCCGCGCCAAAGCCTCCGATTCCCCGCCCTGGTTTTCTTGGCCACGCTGTCCCCCTTGCTTTCCATCCTCTGCCGAAGACGGACTTTCGGATTCGCCGGATTTACCCGTAGAGCCCGGCCGGCGGGCGCGCTGCATTTGCTGCATGGCATCTCCCAAATCTTCTTGGTCGGTAATGATATCTGCCAGCTGCTCCCCGGCACCCGGCTTGGGCTGTTTGCCTCCGGGCTTGGTGCAAAGGCCTTCGGCTCCGGGTTGGGCCTGAGCCTGGGCCTGCATTTGCAAGAGGTTCGAAAGTAAATCATGGAGCATCAAAGCCAGGTTGTTGGTATGCATCATGGCATACTGCTGGTGTTTCATGCCTTCGCCGAGATTTCGTTCCTCTAGGACGGAGACGGCCGAAGACAACGCATATTCCAACTCTGTCGTTTCCTTGTTTACCGTGGGGGCCAGCTGGGCCACCCGCTTGCTTAAGGCAAAAAGGCTGTCCCGAATCATGCGGGACTGCTGGCGAAGTTGATGCTGCTTCTTTAGATTCTCCAGATAGCGGGGACTGCTTGTAGGCGTCCTGCGGACGGCATCCATAAGGTCTTCCTGGTCAAAAGAAACCCGGATCAGGTTAGAGAGGATCATCCGCGTCGCCTGAATATCAATCTGAATCTGCTGGACGTTCATCCCTTGAGCCATAGACTGCATGGAAGCCGCCATCTTGCGCAAGTTTTCACTGGCTTTGGATTGAGCAGGCGAGGCCCCTTCTTGATCCCCTTTGTCGAGTTTTTCGGAAGCCTTATTCATCTCTTTCACCGTCTCTTCCCCCTGCTGCTGGGCTTCCTGCAAAGCCCTTTCCTCCAGGCTGCGCTGCTGCGCCTCGGCAGCCTGGCGGGCTTGATCCAGCTCTTCGTTCAGCGCCTTTTCCAAAGCATCCCGAAGTGCTTCCTGCTCTTTTTGATCTCGGGCCAGGTCCTCGGTGCGCGGTGAAGACGACTCGCGCAGGGAATCCTGCTTCTGTGCCATCTGCGAGAACTCCCGACTCAGATCTTCCAGGCGGATCTGTTGTTCGAGCTGGGCGAGGAGTTCCTGGATTCGCTCCATATTCATCTCAAAAAGACGGTTCTCCTGCTTCATTTCTTCCATGGCCTGGAAGGCCTGCTCCCGATTAACTTGCTTCATCAGCTCTTTGAGGCGCTCCATCTGCTCCGCCAGCTCTTTATCAATCATTTCATCGAGCTGCTTTTTGACCTGCTGTTGCTTCTCATCCAGGGATTCACTGAATTCTCTCTGGCGAGTTTGCTGGATCTGCTCTTCAAGGTGGCGTCGGGTTTTCTCCAGGCTGGCCCGCATCTCTTCCTGTAACTTCGCCAAGGTTTGCAGCGACTGTTCCTGCTCCCAGTCCATCCGGGGAGACTGCAGCAACTCCGAAGACAGAGCGTCCAGACTTTCTTTCATCTGCTTGTTCTGACGCGCGCCTTCGCTGATGGACGCCCCGGCTCGCTGACTGTTTTCCTGAATCGCGGAATCCAGCTGAGCCGCATCCAGCATATGATAGCTCATCACCGAAGAGCGGGTCGATTTCGGCCCTCGAACTCCGTCATTATCCCATACCTCTACATAGAAATTTACCTTCTGTCCCTTTTCTAAATCCAGGGCATCGAGATCCAGATAATGGTGGAAACGTGAAACCAGCCCTTGATGAATCGGCAGGGCTTGGGTCTCTCGCCGAACGGGCTTCTCTCCCTGGCCATAGATCTCATATACAAACTGCCCCCGGGTTAATCCATAATCATCGCCCGCGGTTCCTTCCACCAGAATCTGCTTTCCAGAAAGACTATCGCGGTACTCCCGTGCTTCCAACTGGGGATACTGATCTGGGATCACCCGTACTTCGATGGGGTAAGATTCCTGCAATCCGTGTTCCCGATTCCCCAAAACCAGCCGATAAAGCGTATCGTCCCTAAGAACGGTCTTCCATCGGTAGAGGCCATTCTTTTTCTCTAAGGGAACCAGGGCTCCTTGGGGCCCTTCCCAACCCACTTGATCGCTGTGATGAACGGTAAATTGAAGCGAGAGCCGCGTCCCTTCGGGTACTTGCAAATCGGTCCGAGCCTGATGCGTTTCAGAAGGCATTTTTGTATGGGCAGGGAAATCCAGTTTGAGTTGCCAATCTGCGAAGGCCGGACGAGAGATCACTTCCAAGCGATGCAGCCCGGAATAATAGCCGGCACCGAGGAGCCGAAAATCCAGAGACTCCCGAATCTGGCGGAAGGTGTAGACAAAGGCCTCCCCCTCTGCCCTCATTGCAATCTGCTCTCCACGGATATCCAAAATCATATCCTTCGGTCTGAGCTTGCCTTCCGTCAGCACTTTCAAACGGAAGTCTTCGCCCCGAATGGCACGCAAGGGGGTCGGTTCCAAAATAAAGCGAAAAGGAGCCGGCTTTTCAAAAACCGTGGCCGGGGCCATGAGCCGCTGCGAGGCATCGATAAAAATACGAGGACTCAATATTAATACGGCTGCAAAAATGAACACCAATGGCAGCAAATAAGGTAGTATGCGGCGATGAACGGAAAAATCGACCGCACGATGAAGCGGAAAAACCAGCACCTTTCTGGCATTCTGTTCAATGGCTGCCTCCAGGAGGGCCCCGCTTTCCTGATCCATCGGCTGCTGACTCCTTAATTGCAACAGATTAAGCAAGCGGTCATTGATTTCAGGGAAATGCCGACCAATAATGCGGGCGGCTTCATCATAGGACATCCCCCGCCGATCCAGGCGGGCCATCCTTAGGATGGGGCGAATAATCCAGCCGAACAAGGCGGCTGCCAGGGAAACCCCAAACAATACCCAAAGGGAAATCCGCACCCAAACCGGAAGGAATAGAAAATACTCTCCCAGACTCACCACGAGGATATAGGCCAGCAAACCCGTGACCATGACCCCGAATCCCCGAATGATCTGATTGAGGTAATAACGCCGAATGAAGGCGTCCAGTTTTTGGATCAACCAATCGTATGGGCTTTGCATCACCCCCGCAATATAAGTGAAAAACCCCTTTGCCCAACCCAAGACTTTGTTATATCAGCCCGGATCGAGGATAAAGCGGCAAAAGTGAAAAACAGGTATTTATACGGGCCCATTTTGCGGATTTCTGCGGTCCAGATTTTTAGGGGCGCAAACTAGTTTTGATGGAAGTTTTTTTATTATGGAAGCCCGTTCCACTGCTTTTTCCGAATTGCCGATCCCTCTGCGTTGCCTAACCCGCATCGCCGCCGATTTTCTGCTCATTGGTCTGCCTCTATGGACTTATCTGAGTATTCAGCATTTTTTTCCCCTGCTCTACCGAGAGACCGAATGGGGACTGCTGCTGCTTGGATCCATCCTTTTCCTTTATTCGGTGGGCTACCACATCTACTACCGAAACCGGGAAGAAGATGGGCGCGGCCTGGACTTCTTTACCTATCTTTTTTACTCTTTGAGTAAACGGCCCATCAGCACCCAGCCTCCATCGACACAAATGCGGTCGCTATTCCTTTTCACGCTCATGCAGTGGCTGTTTATACCGCTGATGCTGCAGTTTACTCTCTTGGTGGCCCGGCAGTTTCTCTATGAGCTGGAGCTGGTGGTCCAAACCGCCCCCGAACTCAGCCTTTTACACTGGTTTAATCATGTACTTTTCCCCTTAAGCCTCTATTTGATCCTTCTCCTTGACTTTGCATGGCTGGGCATCAACTATTTGGGATTAGGTTCGCGATTTCGCCTGCGGTCCGTCAACACCCGCTGGACGCATTGGCTGCTGGTTCTGGGCACCCTTCTGCCGATCTATTACTTTATCTCCGAAATTTCCCCCATCCGCGAAAGCGAACTGGCCCGCTTCCCCGCCCATACGGGAGCAACCAGTCTACTGCGGTTGGGCATTTGGCTTTTCCTGATCCTTTATTTATGGTCCATGCTTTCCCTGGGAAGCCGGCGCATCCATATGGCCCATAAAGGAATTGTCTTTCAAGGGGCTTACCGATGGGTCCGTCATCCGGGTTATACGGCCATCCTGGGAATCTGGTGGCTTTCCAGTTTACCCCTGATATGGGCAAATCCCTTATGGGCAGCTGGGCTGACCCTTTGGACTGGACTGGTCGGGCTCCGGGCCCTTCAGGAAGAGAGACATCTTCGTCGTGATCCGGTTTACCGCGGCTATTGCCGAAAAGTGCGGTACCGGTTCCTCCCATTGATATTCTAGGTCTCTATTCTGGGCCTCTATTCTAGGCCTCTGCCTTTCGCGCCCTGGATGCCTAGTCGGTAGAAAAAAAGGCCATGAAGACAAGGCCGGGATTCCGTCCATCTGATCTCCCTTATGTATATTGCAGTCCCGATGGATTTTAAACCCCATCTGACTTTAGCGATTCATGGATTCAAAAAGATATTTAGTTACCGCGGCCCTTCCTTATGCCAATGGGCCGCTCCACATCGGGCATCTAGCCGGATGTTATTTGCCATCTGATATTTATGTTCGGTACTTAAAAGCACAAAAACGCGATGTGCTCTTTGTCTGCGGAAGCGATGAACATGGCGTCCCGATAACCATCCGGGCCATGCAGGAGGGGGTATCCCCTCAAGCCATCGTAGACCGCTATCACGAAGTGCTGAAGAGAAGTTTTGACGAGATGGGGATCGCCTTTGACATCTATGGCCGCACCTCCTCCCAGACCCACCACGAGACTTCCTCAGAAATCTTCCGCCAGCTTTATGATCAGGGGCGGTTCATAGAGAAAGAGTCCGAGCAACTCTATGATGAAGAAAAGCAGGTCTTTTTAGCGGACCGCTATGTGATCGGCACTTGTCCAGTTTGTGCTTACGAAAAGGCCTATGGGGACCAGTGCGAAAAATGCGGATCCAGCCTGTCGACGGATCAACTCATCGAACCGCGTTCCGCCCTCAGTCAATCCGTGCCGGTAAAACGGAAAACCCGACACTGGTATTTTCCCCTCGACCAATACGAGCCCTGGTTAAAAACCTGGATTCTTGAAGGGATGAAAGACCAGTGGAAGCCGAATGTATATGGACAGTGTAAAAGCTGGCTGGACCACGGCCTCCAGGCCCGGGCCATGACCCGGGACGGGCAATGGGGGGTTCCCGTGCCGATTGAAGGGGTGAAAGACAAAGTACTTTACGTATGGTTTGACGCGCCCATTGGATACATCAGCGCCACCCGAGCGTTTCTACCTCATAGGTGGAAGGAGTTCTGGCAGGACGAGCAAACCGAACTCGTTCATTTCATTGGAAAAGATAATATCGTATTCCACTGCATTATTTTCCCGGCCATACTCAAAGCCTTGGGCGGC
>CAZYEZ010000052.1:0-9115 GCA_964646775.1 uncultured Chitinophagaceae bacterium
TACTTTTTTGCCTTCTTCATTCTGACGGGATCCAGCGGCATGACGGGTTTGAGCCTGAGCCTCTTCTTCCCTCTTCTGGTCTTCTGCTTTTTTTGCCGCTTCGGCCTCTGCATTGCGAATCGCCTCTTTTACCTTCGCCTTCAAGTCCAGCAGATTCACGAATGTAATCTTCAGATTCTTTAAACCACCGGTGGTTTTCCACAGGTTGATATTTTGCTCCTCCTGATATTTCTTGGCGTATTGAATAGCCGACTCCGAAAAGTCTGGAATCCCTGGAAAAAAATCGTAGAGGCTTAGGCGTACAGATGGCTGCGAACTGTGCTGGGTTGCCTTTTGGGGAGAAAGATAGAAATAGGCATTCCCAACTACGTCCACGGTATTGTTGGCTTCCGACACATTCAAGGTGATGGGGAACCTGATTCCAGCCCGCTGTAAAACGGCATCATGGGAGCCGTTCTCATAGGATTGAACGACGTTGATCACATTATCCCGAATATTATAACTAAAGCCATCGGTAAACAGGTACTGCCCCTTTATGATTTCGAACTGAACATAACCCTTGAATCCATCCTTTTCATAAGGGACTTTATAGGTTTGGGCCATCCCGGTGTATCCCAAAAAGCATAAAAACAGAACTTGCAACCATTTTACCATGACGTCTCTATTGAATATGAATATTTAACCTTATTAACCAAAAAAGCAGGGCTATGGAAGGGTTCTAAGCCGCCGCCGATTCGCTTGGCGGCAAGCATCTTTATCTAAATCCTTGGCCAAATCCTATTCTGGCGGCAAAACTATTTCCGGTGGAAGGGATAGTCAATACCCTGCATAGGGTATTTTTCCTAAATAGGAATATGATTTTTTTATAAATATTGATACATTTGCTGTCTCTAACCATTAATAATTTGCTGACATGGATAAATCCATTATAAAAAAGGCGGGCAATATATGGAAAGAGATCGGGCAGCATAAAAAGCCCAAGGAACTCGCCGTGGAAATTGAGATATACAAGAAAATGCTCAACTTATTTCAGGTGGGTGATTATTGTTATTTCATTTTTAATCCGCCGGAGATGCAAATGGAGTACATGAACGAATCGGTTGAAAACCTCCTTGGATACTCCCCCGAGGAATTCACCCTCGAAAAGTTTTTTGAAGTCATTCATCCCGATGACCTGCCCACCTATATGAACTTCGAGGCTACGATTACGGACTTCTGGAAACAACTGCCCGCCGAAAAGGTATTTAAATACAAAACCCGTTATGATTTCCGGATATTTACAAAGAATGGTTCGGTAAAAAGGCTGCTACAGCAGGTAGCCGTAGTCCAAAGTGATGAAGAGGGGGCCGTGCTTCGAACTTTTGTCACCTTTACGGATATCAGCCATCTGAAAACCAGTTCAAGGATGGTCTTGTCGATTATTGGCATGCAAGGCGAACCTTCCTATGTTGACATGAAGCCGCGGGTGGAAGTCTTGCCCAAAAAGCAATGGTTAACCAAAAGGGAAACCGAAGTGTTTCACCTTTTAGTAGAGGGACGCCATTCAGCTGAGATTGCCCAAATCCTATGCATAAGCCCCCATACCGTTGGACAACACCGAAAAAACATCTTCCGCAAGACCCAATGCAGCTCCGTTCTTCAGCTCGTAAAATGGGGGCTGGATAAAGGCTGGATTTAATCGCCATGCTCCGCTATTCCTTCGCCTTTAGCAGCGCACAGATCCAAGGCATTATTCCCTATATTTGTCGAAAATAAAAACCGAATTCATATAATGCATTCCTTTCAGTCCTACTCCTTTTCTGGCAAAAAAGCCCTTGTAAGGGTCGATTATAATGTCCCGTTTCAGGATGGCCAAATCTCTGATGATACAAGGATCCAGGCAACCCTGCCGACCATTCAGAAAATACTCGACGACGGGGGTGCGGTCATTCTGGTAAGCCACCGCGGCCGCCCCCAAAAAGAAATGACTAAGAACCCGGACCGATCGCCAAAGGACTTTAGCCTGGAGCCCGTCTCTCGCCATCTTTCGGAGCTCCTGGGCCGGCCGGTGGACTTTGCCTCCCTAGGCGAAGCGGCTACGCAGAAAGCCACGGCTATCGAACCGGGCGGTGTGCTTTTACTAGAGAACCTACGCTTCCATAAAGAAGAGGAGAAAGGAGATCGGCATTTTGCCGAGAAACTGGCTGCCTTAGGAGATGTTTTTGTCCACGATGCGTTTGGGACCGCCCACCGGGCCCATGCTTCGACGGCGGTCGTTGCCGAGTTCTTTCGACCGGAACATCGCGTTTTTGGGGCTTTGATGGAATCCGAAATCCGTGCGGCAGAGCGCGTACTGGCTAATGCGGAGCATCCCTTTGTGGCCATAATCGGCGGTGCCAAGGTGTCCGATAAAATTCTGATTATCGAAAATCTCATGGATCAGGCCAGCGACATCCTTATTGGCGGCGGGATGGCCTATACCTTTTTTAAAGCCCTTGGTGGGCAAATCGGGGATTCACTTTGTGAAACAGAGCGGATGGAAACAGCCTTGAATCTCATGCAAAAGGCCAAAGCCAAAGGCGTCCAAATCCATCTCCCCCAGGATAGCATTATCGCCAATCAATTCTCCGCAGAAGCCGACACTTCTTCTGCCTTGAACACGGAAATTCCGGAAGGCTGGATGGGTCTGGATATCGGAAAGGAAGCCAGAGAACATTTTACAGAGGTCATTCTTAAGGCTAAAACCATCCTATGGAACGGACCCATGGGTGTCTTCGAAATGGAAAAGTTCCAGCAGGGAACCCGCCAGATAGCCGAAGCCGTCGCCGAAGCCACGAGCCGAGGTGCCTACTCTTTGGTAGGTGGCGGAGACAGCGTAGCGGCCATCAACCTGTTTGGACTCAATGACCAGGTAAGCCACGTATCCACCGGAGGCGGAGCCTTGCTGGAATATTTTGAAGGCAAGGAACTTCCGGGCATCGCAGCCATCCTCTCTCATTAGAGAAAGAGATAGTAGGGGCGCATCAAGGCGGAAAAGGACGGGGTATAGGGTTTGCCTTTCCCCTGATAAATATTAAGGACTTCTGGAGGCTGGGCCAAAACCATGGGGTCCCGGGTCCATAGGCTAATTTGACGATAAGCCGGCCTCGGGGCATAGGCGCTGATCCATAACTCCCTCCATACATGCATGCCCTTGGCTTGGAGTCGGTGAGCCCAAGGTTCTCGATCCTGGGTCGGATACATGATGGACAAATGCCCCTGGGGAGCTAGGAGGCGATCGATGGATTCGACCCAATGATCGACTTCGGCATCGAGAAGATGGCGGGCGCGAACCCGCCCCGAATCTGCGGCGAGCAATCGGTCCACAAAAAAAGGAGGATTGGTACAGATGAAGTCGTAAGGCGCCGATGGCTCATAATCCAGGTGGTCGCCCTGTCGCTGCCTGAGGCGATGGGACCAGGGAGATGCGGCCAGGTTCTGCCGACCCTGTTCGGCATCCACCGGATCGATTTCCAGGGCGTCGATGAGAAGACCTGGATGGCGGTGGGCGAGAAACAGCGCTAATAGCCCCGTGCCAGATCCCAGATCCAGAGCGGTTTCCCATGAGTCCAAAAGCGGAGACCAGGCACCTTGGATGCAGGAGTCTGTACTCACTTTCATGGCGGCCCGATCCTGGTCCACCCGAAAGGTTTTGAATTGAAAATACGAATTCCCCATGCGGACCTCTAGTTTTGAGGATCGGACCCTTGGTTTTTCTGAGGCCAGGGCATGCGGGCCATCGGAACCGCATCCAGCCCGACAAAATCACCGGCCAGAAACTGATGGTGGGCCGCCATGGCGATCATCGCGGCATTGTCTGTACAGTAGGCCCAGGAAGGAATATAAACCTTCCAGCCATGGTCCAAGGCGGTCTTCTCCATCGCCATTCTAAGGCCCCGGTTTGCCGACACCCCGCCGGCAATACCCAGCTCCCGGATTCCGGTTTGATGCGAGGCCAGAATGAGTTTATCCATCAAGGTAGAAACGAGGTTCTGCTGAATGGAGGCGCAGATATGATTGCGTTCTTTTTCTATAAAATCTGGATCCTCCCGCATCCTGGACTCCAGAAAGTTTCGGAAGGCGGTTTTAATTCCGGAAAAACTGAACGATAGCCCTTCCATTCTTGCTTTGGGAAAAACATACCGGCCTGGATCGCCCTGAGCAGCATATTTGTCAAGCCAGGGCCCTCCGGGATAAGGCAGCCCCATCATCTTGGCCATCTTGTCGAAGGCCTCCCCCACGGCGTCATCCTGGGTTTCACCCAGAACCACCATATCGAGGTAATCATTGACCTGCACAATCTGCGTATGCCCTCCCGATACGGTTAAACAAAGAAAAGGAAACCGGGGTTTGGGATCTTCGATAAAATGGGAAAGCACATGGGCCTGCATATGATGAACTCCGATCAGGGGGAGATCCAGGGATTGGGCCAAGGCTTTGGCAAAACTCACGCCCACGAGCAAAGAGCCCATGAGTCCAGGCCCTTGGGTAAAAGCAATGGCATCGAGCTGTCGGAGCTCCAGGCCAGCGTCGGCTAAAGCGGCATCCACGACAGGAACGATGTGTTTGAGATGAACCCGGGAAGCGAGTTCTGGGATCACTCCCCCATAACGGGCATGGACTTCCTGGGTCGCCACGTGCTGGGAACGCAAAACCCCGGCGCTCATCACCGCAGCAGCCGTCTCATCGCAGGAGGATTCGATGGCCAGGATGGCCGGAAATTCAGAGTTTGCCATGGGCTGCAAAATTGACGATAATTCTTCACAAATACCAGAACAGCGGCAATTACGCAAGGGCCGGAAGCAGGGATCCGGGGCGAGAAAAAAAACGAAAAATAATTTTGATGATTTCAGGATCAATACATAGATTTGTGATGCATAGACAAGAAAAGCATGAAAAACACGGAACTCATCAAAGGAACCCTTTCAACGATCATCCTACGCTTGCTTAGCGAGCATGACCGGCTCTATGGCTATGAAATCAGCCAGCTCGTCAAAGAAAGAAGCGAGGATCAGATTCTCATCAAGGAAGGCTCTCTCTATCCCGCATTACACCGATTGGAGGAGCAAGGCCTGCTGGTCTCCGAAATCGAGCACGTGGGAAGACGCCCGCGCCGCTATTACCGGTTGACCTCCCCGGGAAAAAAGGAAGCGCAATTATCGATCGAAGAGCTCCAGCAGTTCCTAAAAACCATTGAAAAGCTCATTCACCCCTTCCCCAATGAATACGGTCCCGCTTAATGATGATCAATTCGAATGGGTCATGGCCGCCCTTCGGGCCGAAGGCCTGGATGCCTGCCCCTGGCCCGAAGAGATGGTGGACCACTACTGCTGTTTTGTGGAAGCCTCCATGGCCAAAGGCATTCCCCTTAGCCAGGCTTTCCAGGAGGCCAAGCAAGCCATCGCCCCGCAGGGGCTGCCCGCCATCGAAAAAGATTTTATTCACCAATTAAAAACCCATAAAATGAAAAATGCGCTTGTATTATTCGGATTCATGGCCTGCGCTTTCGTATCCCTAGGCCTCATGTTTAAAACCTTTTCCTGGCCCGGTGCACAAATCATACTGGTCCTAGGCTATGGCTGGGTGCTCATCAGCAGTCTGCTCTTTGCCCTCTATCTCTATAGGCATCGCGGGAAGCAAAGTCCGGGATTTTGGTTACGCGCCCAGGCTGGACTGATCTCTGTGGGTTTAATTGCCCTGGGTTTTGCCTTCAAGGCTTTTCAGTTTACCGGAGCAAATATGCTTATCGGTGGGGGTATGATCGCATTCAACCTGGTCTTCCTGCCCAGCTATTTCTTGCATCTTTACCGCCAAAAGGAGCGCTATCCCTAGGCATGCCTAAAGCTTAGGCATCCGGATTCGATCCGCCTTGTTGATCGGTCGAAGGGCCCGCCTCCTCGGGCCCTTGGCCTTTTGCCGGATCAGTCTCTTCTGGGTTTTCATCGGCCGGATCAGCCGGGCGTTCTGCATTCCATTCCAGAATAAAGTTGTTGCGACCGCTGCCGACGAGAAGCAGGATATACTGTTGCTGAACCAACTCCAGGATAGCCAGAAACGAAAAGATGGCATGGATGCGGTTTTCAAGCTGCTGAAATAGGTTCTCAAAATTCCATCGGCCATGTTTGCGAACCTGTTCGATAAGCCGGGCTTTCTGGCCATCCAAGGTATAGTGATACTTCACCACCACATGCTGCGGCTTTTCCGTCCGATCCCGAAATTTCTTCATGGCCCGGTCAAAAGCTTGCATCAGCTTATATAGGGTCACCGTCTGAATCTCAGTCCCCTCGGAGTAGGTCTCGGATATCTGCTCCAGCTCGGCTTTGATATTGCCTCGCTTTCTTTGCAAGAGACGGTCGGCTTCCAAAAGGGCCATCTGCTCAGAGACTTCCTTGAAGCGCTTGTACTCCAGGAGCTTGTTTACCAACTCCTGTCGCGGGTCGACTTCATTGCCTTGCTCATCCACCTCCCGTCTTGGCAAAAGCATCCGTGATTTAATCCGCATCAGCGTGGAGACAAAAAGAATGAACTCCGAGGCCAACTCAATATTCAGCTGCTCCAGCTCGTGGATGTATTCCAGAAACTCCTGGGTAATCTGGTGAATGGGGATATTGTATATATCCAGTTCGTCGCGCTCAATAAAAAAGAGCAGCAGATCGAAAGGCCCCTCAAACTGAGGTAGGCGGATTTGGTAAGTACTGGACATAATTGGAAAGGGCAAAGTACGGAAAACTCCCCAAAATTCTCTTAGAATCGAAACAGAAGACCTAGGGTCAACTGCTGGCGCAGCTGAATCCATCCAAGGCCTTTGCCCGGTTCGTTCTTAGGAATCAATGCCCCCGTCTCATCGGTATAATGACTTTCATAGGGAATGTCATTATCATAGAGCGCCGTAGCACCAAGACTCAGGGAAATAAAATCCGTGGCTTTCCAGGTAATGAGGTTATCCCAGAGGATGTCGACATTCCCGGGGTTATCTTTTTTGACCACATTTCCTAAACTATCCAGTTTGTCCTTGGCCAGATAATTGGCGTATAGATCGATGCGGGTTTGATAGCCGAGCCGCTCGGTAACATCCACCTTATAGCGACCGGAAAAATAGGCCCCCAGTTCCATGCGGGCGGTTTCATTATAGGGGATCCCAAAAGCGCCCTGCGGAGAGCGGGAAGTAAAATAACGATCGGCGACCGTTAAGCGGGCTGCTAAAGGAGAAAGGAATAATTGGAGGTTGTTGCCTTCTCTGTATTCCATTCCCGCCGCGAGAATAAAATACCCCGGAGAGAAGAACTGGGAGGTATGAAAAGTATCCCATTCAGGTACGGAGTAATCGAATCCTTTCGTGAGCTGGGATTTAAAATTCAGTAAACCGGTCAAATAAAAGTTGCGGGCCGTATCGATTCGGTATCCGTATTTAGAGGTAAACTCGATCCGGTCGTCCAGCTTGGTCGGCACAAAATGCTGGGAGTAAGCATATACCAGCCCGTAGTTCATATCTAAGGTATTGCTCCAGACATGGCGATGATGAAAACGGACCAGGAAGGCATTGGCAATGCCGGTTACCGTCAAAGAAGCCAGCTCTCCGCCTGCGGGCCAGTTATGCAAATACCCTTGATTAAATCCAAGATTCACCATTCCTCCCCGAAACCAGGCCACCGTGTCTTTGTTCTCCGTCGCCAGCGCGCTTTTCAAAGTGTCGACCCCCTGCCCGATGGCAAACTGAGCCATGGAAATCTGAGACAAACCAATCAGTGAAAGGCAAATGATAACTCTTTTAAAATTCAACATGATCATCGATATATTAATAGTGGTACAATCTAAAATTTTGCGCCGGAACAGCGATGAATACGATGCTCCTACTTGGGCTTATACTTGGATCGTTGCAGGAATATCTGGGCTGGCTGATCGTCTTCAAGCAAGGCTCGAAGAGTCAAGTCTGGATGCTGATCCATATAGGCTTTTACTATGCGATATCCCAACCAGCTACCAATGTTTCCGGGACTTTCTGCCGGCATGCCCGTCGAGGTTTGACTCTCTTTGACGTAACGGATGATCTTTTGCCAGTTGGTCTCGTAGAGGAGCTGTTGGTTTACAAAGAAATGATAAATCATGGCTTCATGGGACTGACACCATTTCAGCTGATCGGCCGTATAACCGAATCGCACCTGCGCCGGGGTCTCCCGAAGAACTTTTTCTAGAAAGTACATTTCCTTGCCTTTTTGAATCATCATATCCAGGAGGGTTTTGCCGTCCTGAAGGAATGGATGATCCTTTTGGTAGAGGGTCCGCATGACGGCCACCGGAATATAATCGGGCTTCAGCTGAAGGCCCATATAGGCCGGGATACCGACGGAGGCATAAAACGGGTAGGTAGGGCCTAAGAACATATCCAGTCCGATGGCCAGATCGTCCTCATGGGTGAAAGCGCCCCAGTTATTCAGCCCGGTAACCAAGTAGTAGATTCGGGGAACCGGGTTCTCGGGAAAATAAGCCAGCCATCGACGCAGGGGCATGACCAATTCCTTTTCCAGGGGTTCCGTATTCGGGAAATGCGCGGATACCGAGTCCAAGACCCCCCGGTAGTCCTTATGCGTCAGAAAAAGGTGCAAGCCGAGTGCCAGACCAGGGTTGCTATTCCGATAGTCTCCTTCGATCCCAAATCCCATGAGGGTATCGAGATAAAAATCCAGAAAATAGCCGTACTTATCTTTGAGCTGCACCAAGCCCTTCGCCAGGTCGTTGGTGTCTAAGGCTTTCAAATCTTGATCTAAACGGTAGGTTTCCAAATCCAGCTCCACGGGAAGCGGGCCCATTCCACGGTCGTCGTCTTGCCCGCAAGACAGCAGGGCGGTTCCGATCAGCATACTAAAGCCAAGACCCAGGATCCCCTGTCTTAAGAATTTCCCTCCTATAGCCCTAAACATCAATAATTGATTTTATTTTTACCCCGGCAAAATTAGCAAGTCAAAATCAAATCCAAAGTTTCGAGACTAAATTGATCCATTATGGGCTTACGCAATCCAATTCTTTCGCTCCTTCTTCTTTCTCTCTTTATGCTGGTAACTCCCCCTTCATTTGTCGGCGCCCAAGAGTATACCTATGG
>CAZYEZ010000052.1:9125-13849 GCA_964646775.1 uncultured Chitinophagaceae bacterium
GCCGCCCATTCCCCTCGAAGAAGAAGATAACAGTCCCTGGGAATTCGGGTTCTTCATAGCGCCCCAGATCGGCTGGATGCAACCCACTTCGAATAAATCCAAGGACAAAGCCTTTGAAGTGGAAAGCAAGGGAACGCACTTAGGTTTCTCCTGGGGCTTGCTTATGGACTACCGACTCGGTAAAAACCTTGCGCTGAGCACTGGACTGGAGATCTCCCAATCCGGCGGAGGAGTCGACGTATCTCGGATCGCCGGTACCACCCAGGGCAACGCCAGCTATGTCCGCGATGCCCGATTTGATTACAAGTTGCAGTATATGCATATACCCCTTGCCCTCAAACTTCGATCCGATGCCCTGCGCACCGGCATTCGGATCTATGGAGAAATGGGACTGGGACTGGGCATCAACTTGTCTAAAAAAGCCGACTACGATGTCGTCACCGTCAACGCCCAGCAACAGGAAATCCGCTACATCGGAAAAAGAGAAAAGCTCTCGGGCAGCACCACCATAACGCCCATTCAGCTGGCCATGCATTTAGGCGCGGGCGTCGAATATCCCATTTCTTCGACTTTTGTCCTCCAAACGGGGTTGTTCTTTGTCAATGGGTTTACCCCCGATCTAACCAACCCCAGAAAGTTTTCCCTGGGATATCCTGGAGATTTCGATGATGGAAAAATACGCCTGAACCGAATCGGCCTTCGCCTAGGCCTGAAATTTTAAGGCTTTTAGCGAAAAGAATGGGCGCATATTCCCCTAGACCGCAGAAGCCGCGGCTCGCAATCGGGGACCTAAACCAAACGAGGCTATGATCCATCTATATCTGGCACAGCAAAATTATCTGATCGGGCAGTATGAACAGAACACCCTAAAAATCATAGAGGCCATCCGGCAGGCCCGCGAAAATGGCGGGGACCTGATCATCTTTCCAGAGCTGGCCCTTTGCGGATATCCTCCCCTAGACTGGCTAAGCTGGCCCGCATTTATTGAAAAGTCCCAGACCTGCCTTCTGCGTATTGCCCAGGAAGCCCAGGGCATCGCCGTCATTGTCGGAGCCCCCGGCCCCAACCCGAACCCAAGGGGAAAGCCCTTATATAATTATGCTTATTTTCTGGACCAGGGTCAGGTGAAAGCCAAAGTGGCCAAAACCTTGCTGCCCGATTACGATGTATTTGATGAATATCGCCACTTCGAGCCCGGCGAACCGGCGCCTTTAATTCCATTCCGAGGCTATCAACTGGGGCTGACCATTTGTGAAGACATCTGGGACCAGGGACCCCATCCCCTGTACACGCCCTCTCCCCTATCCAGGCTCCAAGAGCTGGGCGCTGACCTGGTGGTTAACATCAGTGCTTCCCCCTTTGATTATCTTCAGGATGCCCGCCGCCAGGATCTTTTGGAACATCAGGCCAGAACCCATGGTTTGGACCTGGTATACCTGAACACGGTAGGCGCCCAAACCGACTTGCTTTTCGATGGAGGCTCGCGGATTATCTCCGCCCAGGGAAAAACCCTGGCTCAACTTCCGTTCTTTGAATCGGCCTTGACCCCCTACACCTGGGAACCCGCCAAAGATGGAAATAATTGGACAGAAGACCCGAAATCGTTGCCATCTTCCCAGCCGATAAGCAAGCGGGTAGTCCATGGGGAAGACTTAGACCCAGAAAGGGGAATCGAAGCCATTCATGATGCCCTGATTATGGGCATTCGGGACTATTTCTCGAAAATGGGATTCACCAGGGCCTTGGTAGCGAGCTCTGGGGGCATCGACAGTGCGCTGACCCAGACTTTAGCAACCGAGGCTTTGGGACCCAAGCAGGTCATGGCGCTTTCCATGCCTTCGCCTTACACGTCGGCAGCCTCGGTAGAGGATGCCAGGCAGTTATCGGCCTCCCTCGGCAATCCCTTCGAAGTCCTAAACATCGAAAATCTTTTCTCTGAGTTCCGCCATACCCTTCAACCTTTATTTGGTCAACTACCCGAAGATATTGCAGAAGAAAACATCCAGTCTCGAATTCGTGGCACCCTGGCCATGGCGATGGCCAACAAGTTTGGCTATATCCTTTTGAACACTTCGAACAAATCAGAGCTTGCTACCGGATACGGTACATTATACGGCGATATGGCAGGGGGGCTTAGTGTGATCGGAGATCTCTATAAACTCCAGGTCTACGCCCTTGCCCGATACATCAATCGGCAGCGCCCCATCATTCCCGAGGCCATATTGACCAAGCCCCCCACGGCGGAGCTGCACCCAGGACAACTTGACCTGGACCGCCTGCCCGCCTATGAAATCCTTGATCCGCTCCTCTATCAGTATCTGGAGCGGCAGCAAGATCCCGCCGCTTTAATCGGTCAGGGATTTGATCGGGACATGGTCCAAAAGGTTTTGGCCATGGTCCATCAAAGTGAATACAAGCGGATTCAATGCTGCCCCATATTGCGCGTCTCTTCCAAGGCCTTTGGCCGCGGCCGCCAAATCCCCGTGGTCAGCAGCCCACCATGGTAAACCGCCGGGTTGGTTAGGTAAGTAAGTTCGAGCTCCCTTCATCGCTTATTCACCGCTTATTTGTCGCGTAGTCATCGCTTAGTCAGCGCATACAAGCAGCAGGAAGGTTCAAGACCAGCGCACCAGGAAGCCAACTGGCTAAAAGATGGGAAATTTCTCTATTTTTAGAGATGATTTATCCTTTCCATCGAAAGCCCGGGATATCCGTTAAGTTATGCCGGATGGGGCTGCTCAATTTCTTGCTGGCTACCCTGATCTTAACCGCTCCTTTTCGTACCCACGCACAAGCGCCGCTGAGTCCTCCAAAAAACCATTGCGGAACCCAGGAAGATGCGCAGCTCAGGCAAGCGGTCTATGCGTATCAGTCGAACAAGCCATCCTTAAAAACCACAGCAGCCTCCGATACCATTCCTTTAATTATCCATTTAGTGGGTAAATCCAATGGTACGGGAATCTATCCCCTGGATCAACTATTTAATGCGGTCTGCGAACTCAACAAGGACTTCCAATCCGCCGGCTTCCATTTTTATATTCAGTTTCCCATCCGATACATCTTCGCCGACCATTACTATGTACATGACTTTTCCAGTGGACGAGTCATGATGTTGGATCATTATGTAGATCATGGCGTCAATGTATATGTAGTCGCCGACCCGGCGGGAAACTGTGGATACTTCGCTTCTCTCTATGGCAGTCCTTCGGTCGCCCTCAGCATGGCTTGCATGGGTCCGGGTCGACACACGTTTGCCCATGAGATCGGTCATTTTTTTGGCCTGCCCCATACATTCTCTGGATGGGAACACGGCGCTACGCCCGCCAATCCGGAGCGGGTAGATGGAAGCAACTGCGCCTTTGCAGGGGATGGTTTCTGTGATACGGATGCCGATTACCTATCGACGATCTGGAGTTGCCCCTACGCCGGCGTTCGCCTAGACCCTGTTGGCGACACCCTTAATCCAGATCCCACCCTGTTTATGAACTATGCCCTCGACTACTGTGTCCATCGATTCTCTCCAGAGCAAATTGCCTACATGCGGCATATAAGGAATACCCGCTACGCCGAAGTCCAGGGAACGCATCCGTCCTTCATGACATTTCCCAGCATTCAGATCAAACATCCAGGGTCCTGGATGCATCGCGACCAGCGATACGCCCAATGGGATCCGGTCCCCGGCGCAACCCATTATTATGTTCGGATTATTCAAAAACTCTCAGGACGGGTCATTCACCTTCAGTTCACCCAGCTTACACATATTACCCTACCCGACGATTTTTTCCATAATAACAAGTACACCCTTGAGATAAAACCCCTATCCTCGGTCAACCTATGCCAAGAACCCATTTCTCATGAGTTTACTTTCCTGGACCAGAACACCGGAATCTCGACGCTATCCTCCCAAGGGTTCGAAGACTGGTCGGTCTATCCGAACCCCTTGACGGGACCACAGCTTACCATTCAAGCGGATCACCTCCCTTCTGGAAATTATTCCTGGAAGCTGGTCAACATGCTGGGGCAGCAAATCGATCAAGGAAGCTGGTCGCCGAGCGCCTCTCCGACGGTGATAAATATAGCTCCAGCGGTCGGCCGGCAGGGCTTCCATATCTTTCAGATCCAACACAAAGAGACGGGCTGGACTTCCTCCCAAAGAATCTGGATCGCAGATCCCGCCCGATGATTTCCAGGGTTGATAGAGATCAAGGAGATTAAGGAGATTAAGGAGATCTAACTGAACGGAAGGATCCACCTAGGCCCCCTAGATGCCAAGAAGGTTTGCTTCCAAGGTTGCCAAGGATGCTTTTCTTCGTTATTCGGTGACGGTCTTTTGGCTGTCTTATGGCTAAGAGCATCGAAAGAAGGGCATCGGCTAAAGATGATCAACGAACCAGGTGAACACAGTTGAGCGCAGAAGGCGGAAGTCGCTTCCTCATTTCGGCATTGCCTTATTTTTGTTTATAAGTCCTCTTTATGGTTGTCTTTATGGTTGTCTTTTTGGTCGTCTTTTTGGTCGTCTTTATGGTTTCCCATAAACTTTAACCATCGACCGTTAAAAAATGCGAAAAGCCTGGAAAAGCCGCCATAAAGCTTCTCCAGGCCTAAAAGAATCGTAAGGATCTTAGATGAACGAGCCTCCCTGAGCAAGAGTTACCTCACCAAAGTCACATCACCACTATAGGTTTCTACAAACCCGTCCGGGAAGGCCACTTTAATCAGATACT
>CAZYEZ010000053.1:0-1534 GCA_964646775.1 uncultured Chitinophagaceae bacterium
GGTTCGCAGATTGATGTGAAGCCGGTTACGGACTATGATCAGTATGTGGGTAAAACCATGGACTTTAAAGTGGTGAAGATTAACGAAGCCATCCGAAATGCCGTTGTCTCCCATAAAGCACTGATTGAAAGCGATATCGAACAGCAGCGTTCGGTGATTATTTCTCAGCTGGAGAAAGGCCAGGTTCTCGAAGGAACCGTGAAGAACGTGACCGATTTCGGTGCCTTTATCGACTTAGGCGGTGTGGATGGTCTTCTCTATATTACCGATATCAGCTGGGGACGTGTTACCCATCCAAGCGAAGTGTTGGAGAACGGACAGAAGCTTAACGTCGTTGTCCTAGACTTTGACGATGAGAAGAAGCGGATCAGCTTAGGCCTGAAACAACTTACTCCTCATCCTTGGGAGAACCTGAGCGAAGAAGTATCGGAGGGATCCAAAGTGACCGGAAAAGTAGTGAACATCGAAGACTACGGTGCATTTCTGGAAATCATGCCTGGGGTAGAAGGCTTGGTACACGTATCGGAGATCACATGGTCCTCTCAGCCGATCAACGCCAAGGAATTTTTCCGCATGGGCGATGAATATGAAGCCATGGTGGTGACTATGGATAAAGAGGAGCGCAAGATGAGCCTCTCTATCAAGCAACTCACCGAAGATCCCTGGGAGACGATTGAGAATAAATTCCCCATTGATAGTCGCCATAAAGGAGTGGTGAAGAACATTACCCCTTACGGCGTGTTTGTCGAGCTGGAAACAGGAATCGGCGGCATGATTCATATTTCCGACCTGAGCTGGATTAAGCGGTTTAACCACCCCAGTGAGTTCACCAAGGCCGGAGAAGAGATCGAAGTGGTTATATTAAGCATTGACAAGGAAGCACGGAAACTGTCCTTGGGCCATAAGCAATTAGAAGAAGATCCTTGGAATACTTTCGAAACAATTTTCCCCATCGGATCGGTTCATGAAGGCAATGTTATTCGTCGTGATGATAAAGGAGCCACCATTCAGCTTCAATATGGCTTAGAAGCCTTTGCCCCCGCGCGTCACCTTCGCAAGGAGGATGGTTCGCAGGTGGAAGCCGAGGAAGTGATCGCTTTCCAAATCCTTGAGTTTGATCGCAATGACAAGCGCATTCTGGTTTCCCATAGCCGAATCTGGGAGCAGGTTCAGGCCGATGAGAAGGAAATGCAGAAGAAGGAGGCAGCAGCAGAAGTAGAGAAAACCAAGAAGGCGGTGAAGAACATCCAATCAAAGGTGGAAAAACCTACTTTGGGTGATCTCGGCGCTCTGGCTGCCCTGAAAGACAAAATGAAGAAGGCAGAAGACGAGGATAATAAAGAATAGCGGGGCGCTGCAGCGCTTCGTAAACCCAATGCTTTCCTTAAAGGAAGGTGTTGGGTTTTTTTAATTGCGCCCGGTTCGATCCTAAGGTCCCCAAATGAGCTGAAATTCAAACCAAAATTCAAACCTAAGACCAAACCTGAAGTCCAGATGCAAAGAAAACAGGTTCGATCGGGCCACTGGGGATCTC